>JBBRXD010000020.1:0-17100 GCA_038248775.1 Lysobacterales bacterium
CCGCCCTCTGTGACCCCCCCTGGGACCGCCCGTGTGGGTGCGGCCTGGCCCGCGACGCTTCCGGACAAGATCTGTCGCGGCCAAGGCCGCTCCAACAGGGGCTAGATTTGTCGCGGCCAAGGCCGCTCCCACAGTTGCTGTCACAGAGTGCGTCTATCAGGGCGGGGATGCCGTCGACGGGGTGCGCGTCCACGCCGCGGGCGCGCAGCGCTTCGAGCACGTTGCTGCCTGAATTCAACGAGACTTCGCGCTCGGAACTGCTGCCGCCCATCAGGACTGCGACACGTCCGAAGCCGCGCGGGTCGGTGACGATGCTCATTTTTCCTCCCCCGCAAATCCGTTTGCCGCAATCTGGTTGGCCACTTGGCCGATGTCGCCGGCACCCATCACCAGCAGGAGGTCGCCGTCCCGCAGTACGTCGGCCAACACGGGCGGCAGCGCAACGGCGTTGGCGACCACGACAGGGTCGATGCGACCGCGCGCGCGAATGGCGCGGGCCAGCGATTTGGAATCGGCGCCGACCACCGGCGCTTCGCCGGCGGCATAGACCTCGGTCAACACCAGCGCATCCACGCCCGACAGCACCGCGGCGAATTCATCGAACAAGTCGCGCGTGCGGCTGTAGCGATGCGGCTGGAACGCGACCACCAGGCGGCGGGTCGGCCAGCCACCCCGGGCGGCGGCGAACACGGCCGCGAGTTCACTGGGATGGTGGCCATAATCGTCAACCACCAACGCACTTCCGTTACCGAAAGGCAGTTCTCCCTTGATATTGAAGCGGCGGCCGATGCCCTGGAATTTTTCCAGCGCACGGCCGATGGCTTGCGGGTCCACGCCCAGCTGCCAACCCACGGCCGCTGCGGCGAGCGAGTTCAATACGTTGTGTCGGCCCGGCAAATTCAGCCGCACGTCCATCGGCGCTGTGTCGGGCAGGTGCAGCGTGTAGCACATGGTGCCGCCTTCCTGGCGCACATCGGTGGCGCGCACGTCAGCGTTTTCAGAGAAGCCGTAGCCCATCACGTGGCGCGGCATCTGTCCGGCCAGCAGCTTCACTTCGGCATCGTCAATGCACAGGATGGCCAGGCCGTAGAACGGCAGGCGGTGCAGGAATTCGTTGAAGGCGGCCTTCACGAGGTTGAAATCGCCGCCGTAGTTCTCCAGATGGTCAGCATCAATATTGGTGACGACGGCGATCAGTGGATTGAGGCGAAGGAAGCTGCCGTCGCTTTCATCAGCCTCGCCCACCAGCCACTGGCCGGTGCCCAGGCGCGCATTGGCGCCCGCCGACAACAGCTGGCCGCCGATGACGAAGGTCGGGTCGAGCCCACCTTCCGACAAGACGCTGGCAGCCAGGGAGGTGGTGGTGGTCTTGCCGTGCGTGCCGGCGATGGCGATGCCGCGCTTGAGACGCATCAGCTCGGCGAGCATTTCAGCGCGCGGCACGACGGGAACGCGCTTTTCGTGGGCGGCGACCAGTTCGGGGTTTTCCGGTTTGATGGCGCTGGAGATAACCACGACATCAGCATTGCCGATGTTTTCCGCTGCATGGCCGCGATGTACTACCGCGCCCATCTGCGCAAGACGCCGGGTAACGACGGAGTCGGCCTGGTCGGAGCCGGACACCTGGTAACCAAGCGTGACCAAGACTTCGGCGATGCCACTCATGCCGGCACCACCGATACCAACGAAATGTACCCGCGGGAAGGCGCGTGCCAGGTCGCCGCTACCCATCAAACGACGACGCATCATGCGCGGGCCTCCTGCAGTGCGATATCGGCGACAGTATTGGCGGCGTCGGGGAATGCCGCCTTGCGTGCGGCGGTGGCGAGCACGAGTAATTGCGCGCGGTCACCGGCCAGTGTGTTGAGCCGTTCGCGCAGCGCGTCAGCGAGCTTGCCGTCCTGGCGCATCCAGCTGCCGCCGCCGGCTTCGGCGAGGAATTCAGCATTCCGTGCCTGGTGGTCGTCCACCGCGCCCGGGAAGGGAATGAGGATGCTGCCGACACCCGCAGCACAGAGTTCGGCAACGGTTAGCGCGCCGGCACGACCGATCACCAGATCAGCCCAGCCGTAGGCTGCGGCCATGTCGGTGATGAAGGCTTCGACGCTGGCACTGACGCCGGCTTCGTTGTAGGTGCGGCGTGCATCGTCGAGCATCTTTTCGCCGCACTGGTGGCGGATTTCAAAACAATGCGTGGCCTGCAGCTGCGAGATGACATGCGGCACGGTCGCGTTGATGGCCCGGGCGCCCTGGCTGCCGCCGAGCACCAGCAAGCGAATCGGGCCACTGCGATCGGCGAAGCGCTCCGCTGGCGGCGGCAGCGCGGCGATTTCTGGACGCACCGGATTGCCGACCGTTTCATTCGGCACGCCCGCGAAGCTGCCCGGGAATCCGCACAGCACGCGGCGCGCCAACCTTGCCAGGATGCGATTGGTAAAACCTGGCGCTCGATTTTGTTCATGCACGATCAGCGGACGGCGCAGCAGCCAGGCCGCCATGCCGCCCGGGCCCGCCGCATAGCCACCGAAGCTGATGACGGCGCGCGGCCTGGCGCGACGCACTACGCCGATCGCCTGCAACACCGAACGCACAACCACGAACGGCGCGCCCAGCATTGAGATGAAACCCTTGCCGCGCAGGCCGCGCACGGCAATGGTTTCGATCGGGAACTGGTTGGCCGGTACCAGCCGCGTTTCCATGCCGCCGGCGGCGCCGAGCCATAGCACCGGCACGTGACGATCGCGCAAGGCGCGTGCCACCGCCAGGCCCGGGAAGATATGGCCGCCGGTGCCGCCGGCGAGGATCATCACCGGCGATTCCAGGGAAGTGGCGAGCACAGCGCTCATCGTTGCGCCCCGAAGCGCGGCTCGATGCGACTGCGGCCACCACGCGACACGGGCATGGCCGTCGTGACCGGGGCCGCTACGTGGCGAGGGGTCGTGACCGGCGGCTGCGCGATGTCGAGCGCTTCGCCTTCGCCGTGCGCTTCGCTGCGCGGCGCATCACCGCGCACGCGGGCCGCATGGCGACGTTCAGCGCGATCGAGTTCGCAGCTGATGCGCAGCAACAGGCCAACCGCCGCGCAGGTCATCAACACGCTGGAACCACCGGAAGAAATCAGTGGCAGGGTCAGGCCCTTGGTCGGCAGGATGCCCATGTTCACGCCCATGGAAACGAAGGCCTGCAGGCTGATCCACAGGCCGATGCCGAAGGCGCAGTAACCGCCGAAGGGCAGGCGCATTTCCATGCAACGCAGGCCAATGCGCAGTGCGCGCCAGGTGAACAGGGCAAACAGGGTGATGACCACGCACACGCCGAGAAAGCCGAGTTCTTCGGCGGTGACTGCGAAGATGAAGTCGGTGTGCGCCTCGGGCAGGTAGTCGAGCTTGAGGATGCTGCCGCCCAGGCCCACGCCGGTCATGTCGCCGCGCCCGATCGCAATCAGCTCCTGCACCAGCTGGTAGCCACTGTCGAGCGCATCGGCCCACGGATTGCTGAAGGAAGTAAGCCGGCGCACCCGATACGGCTCGAGCATCACCACGAAGGACATCACCGCCATGCCGGCCAGTGCCGGAATGGCAAGATTGCGGATGCGCGCACCGCCCAGCCAGACCATGCCGCCGGTGATCGCGAACAACAACATCGCCGATCCGAAGTCGGGCTGGATCAACAGCAGGCCGACCAGCGCGCCAGCAATCATGAGGGGCTTGAGCAAGGCCTTCCAGCTGTCGCCGATGGCGTCGCGATGGCGCACCAGGTAACTCGCCAGCCAGATGATCAGCATCAGCTTGACCGCTTCCACCATCTGGAAATTGGAGATGCCGAAGTTCAGCCAGCGCCGCGCGCCATTCACGGTCTTGCCGATGCCGGGCAGGAACACGGCGATCAGGCCGATGAAGCACAGCAGCAACAGGAACTGCGAATGTTGTTCGATACGCTTCATTTCGATGCGCATCAGTACCAGGCCAATGGCAATGCCCATGGCCAGGAAGATGAGGTGGCGGATGAGGTAATAGAACGGGCTGGAGCCGTTGCTCATTGCATAGGGCATGGACGCCGACGCGACCATCACCACGCCCAGGCCCGTGAGTGCCAGCACGATGCACAGCAGCCACGGGTCAAAGCGGCCTTCGAGCTCGTCGAAGCGCAGGGCTTGCGTGGCGCGGTCGCCGAGCAAGCCCATCAGCGCACCTTCAAGGTGGCGAGGCCCACCAGCACGAGGATGACCGACACAATCCAGAAGCGCACGATCACGCGCGGCTCCGGCCAGCCCTTGAGTTCGAAGTGATGGTGGATGGGCGCCATCCGGAAGATGCGCTTGCCGGTGAGCTTGAACGAGGCGACCTGGATCATCACCGACAGGGTTTCGATGACGAAGATGCCACCCATCACCAGCAGGATGGCTTCCTGGCGGACGATGACGGCAATGCAGCCGAGCGCCGCGCCCAGTGCCAACGCACCGATGTCACCCATGAAGACCATGGCCGGATAGGTGTTGAACCACAGGAAGCCCAGGCCTGCACCGGCGATGGCCGCGCAGAAGATGCTCAGCTCGCCGGCGCCTGGAATGGCCGGAATCTGCAGGTACTGCGAGAACACCGCGTTGCCCGAGGCGTAGGCGAAAATGCCAAGCGCCACGGCAACCAGCACGGTCGGCATGATGGCCAGGCCATCGAGGCCATCGGTCAGGTTGACGGCGTTGGAGAAACCGACGATCCAGAAATAGGCCAGCACCACAAAACTGAAACCCATCGGGATGGCGACGTTTTTCAGCAGCGGCAGGTACAGGGTGGTCGCGGCGGCGACGTCGGCCGTGTAATAGAGGAACAGGGCCGCGACCAGGCCAAACAGCGATTGCAGTGCGTACTTGTGCCGCGACTTGAGGCCATTCGCGTCGCGCTTGACGATCTTGATCCAGTCGTCATACCAGCCGATGGCGCCGAAGCTGATCAGCACGAACAGCAGTACCCACACATAGCGGTTGCGCAGGTCGCCCCACAGCAAGGTGGCCAGGGTGATGGTCAGCAGTATCAACGCGCCGCCCATGGTCGGCGTACCGGCCTTGACGAAATGCGTGGCCGGGCCGTCGCTGCGGATCGGCTGGCCACCGGACTTCAGGCGCGCGAGGCGGTCAATGACCATCGGCCCCAGCATCAGGGTCAGCGCCAGCGCGGTGAGTGCGCTGAGGATCGCCCGCATCGTGATGTAGTTGAACAACGCGAAGAAGCTCGCGAATTCCTGCATGATTCGCGCCAGTTCAAGCAGCATGCCCGGTTTCCCCTGGGTTGATGTCCAGCAACGCCGTCACTACCTTGTCCATCGCGCTCGAGCGTGAGCCTTTGATCAACACGCGCAGTCCCCTGCCCCCGCGTGCGCGCAGCCCTTGCTCAATTGCATCCACCAGTTCGGGTTGCGAACTGAAATGTTGCGCGCCCGTGCCGAAGGCGCTACTGGCAGAGCGACTGATTTTTCCGATGGTCCACAGGCGCTTGATGCCCGCAGACTTGGCTTGTTCACCGATTTCGGTATGCAGGCGTGAGGCACCCTCGCCCAGTTCGGCCATGTCACCCAGTACCAGCCACGCGTCGCCGCCGGATTGCGCCAGCGTGGCGATGGCCGCGAGTACGGAACCGGGGTTGGCGTTATAGCTGTCGTCGATGATGACCGCGCCATTGGCCAGCGAATGCGATATCTGGCGACCCTTGACCGGCTCGGCGGTTTCAAGCCCGAGCACGATGGCGTCGAAATCGGCGCCTGCGGCCAGCGACAAGGCACTGGCGGCCAGCGCATTCATCACATTGTGCGCGCCCGGTAGCGGCAGCATGATGTCGGCGCTTCCGGCCGGCGTGTGCAGGAAGAAGCGCGAACCCATCGCATCAACGCGGATCCGGCTGGCATGTACGTCGGCGTCGTTTTCGATGCCGAAGCGCAAGCTGCGGCGGTTACCGACAATCTGCCTGAAGAACGGCGCGAAAGTATCGTCCACATTGATCACGGCCACGCCGTCGTCGGGCAAGGCCTCGTAGATGGCGCCCTTGGTTTCAGCAATGCCGAGCAGGCTGCCCAGCCGTTCGATGTGGGCCGGGGCGATGTTGTTCACCAGCGCCACTTGCGGCGGCGCGATGCTGGCCAGATAGGCGATGTCGCCTGGCTTGCCAGCACCCATTTCATAAATGGCGAACTGCGCGTCTTCCGGTGCTTCGATAACGGCCAGCGGCAAGCCGATTTCGTTGTTGCGGTTGCCCGGGTTGAAATAGGTGCGGCCGGCCCGCGACAGGATGCCCTGGGTGAGCATCTTCACCGAGGTCTTGCCGTTGCTGCCGGTCAAGGCAACGACGACCGCGGGGCGCTCCTTCTGGATGCCGGCGGCGAATTCGCCCAGTGCTTCCTGGGTGTCGGCGCACAGCACGCGCGGCAGGTCGGTTTCCACATCGCGGTGCAGCAGCAGGGCGGCAGCACCGCGCGACTGCGCTTGCGCAACCATGTCGTGCGCGTCGAAATTTTCACCGCGCAGCGCCACGAACAAGGCGCCCGGCCCAATCGTGCGGGAGTCGGTGCTGACCGATTCGATGGTGACGTCGCTGCCGAGGTGGCGGCCTTCGCTCCAGAGAGCCACTAGTGAAAGTGGTATTGGCCGCATCACCGAGCCCCGCTCGACTTGGGTTCCAAATCTTTATCGAGACCCACGAGCGCAGCACGGGCAACCGCCAAATCGTCGAACGCATGCTTCACGCCGGCGATTTCCTGATAAGCCTCATGGCCCTTGCCGGCAATCAGCAGGATGTCGTTCGGGCCCGCGCCCTTCAGCGCCTGGGCGATGGCGGCGGCGCGGTCGCGCTGTACTTCGAAAACCGCCGCGTCGCTGAAGCCAGACACGATCTCAGCGACGATGGCGTCGCCGTCTTCCGTGCGCGGATTGTCGTCGGTGACGATGATGCGGTCGGCATTTTTTTCGGCAACCGCGGCCATCTGCGGCCGCTTGCCACGGTCGCGATCACCGCCGCAGCCGAACACACAGGTCAGGTGACCGGGCGTGTGTTCGCGCAGGCTGGCAAGCGCTTGTTCCAGTGCGTCGGGCGTGTGCGCGTAGTCCACCACCACCAGCGGCTGGCCCTGGCGGCCTCCGACGCGGCTCATGCGGCCGTCCACCGGCGACAGGTTCGGCAGGATTTTCGCCACATAGGCCAGCGACCAGCCGAGCGCACGCAGGCTGCCAGCGACGCTGAGCAAGTTGTCGATATTGAAGCGGCCGAGCAGCGGCGATGCGATGGCGTGGGACTCATCGCCCTCAACCAGATTGAAGTGCAGCCCTTGCGGCGACAGTTGCAGTTTTTCCGCGCGCACGATTGCACCTGCAGCGCCGCGCGAACTGACGCCGATCCGGCGCACGTCGCTGGCGACGGTATCAATCAGCTCGCCGCCGAAGGCATCATCCAGATTCACCACCACCGCCTGCAGCGTCGGCCACTGGAACAACTTCGCCTTGGCCTGGCCATACGCCGCCATGCTGCCGTGGTAATCAAGATGATCGCGCGTGAGGTTGGTGAATACCGCGACACGGAACGCCACTTCATCCACGCGGCCCTGGTCCAGCGCGTGCGAGGATACTTCCATCGCCACGTGGCTGGCGCCTTGCGCGCGCATGCGCGCCAGCAGGCGATGCACGGCGATGACATCGGGCGTGGTGCGCTCGCCCGCCACATGCTGGCCATACAGGCCGGCGCCCAGCGTGCCGATGGTGCCCACGGTCTGGCCCTGCAAGCTGAGCGCCTGGGCGATCAACTGCACGGTGGAGGTCTTGCCATTGGTGCCGGTGACGCCGGTCATGGACAGCGCACGCGACGGCGACTGGTAGAAGCGATCAGCCAGCCTGCCCTGCTTGGCGCGCAGGTTTTCGACAGCGATGGCGTTGTCCGCAATGACGCTGCCTTCGGGTGCGGGGCTCTCGAACAGGATGGCGGCGACGTTCGCGACGCGCGCGTTTTCGGCAAAGCGCAATCCGTGCGTGCTGGCGCCGGCCAGAGCGATGAAGGCATCACCCTCATGCAAGTCGCGGCTGTCGGCGGACAGGCCCTGCAACATCGGGTTGAAACCAGCAGGCAGCGGGGCTTCGCCGGCCAGCAATTCCTGCAGCGGCATGGTCATGGATTCGGGGCGCGCGGTCACAGGCTCTCCGCCTGGGCGGCGACTTTAGCGTCGGCGCTGGCAGTAGGCGTCGGAGCGGTTGCGGCCGGTGTCGCGACAGCAGGCACAGCAGCGATACCCGGCGCGGCAACAGCCGGCTTGGGCGCGTTCGCTGCATACCACTGCTCGACGTGGTCGGGCGGCACGTCCATCAGGCGCAGCGAGCCATCCATGATGCTGTGGAATACCGGCGCCGACACCAGCCCACCGTAATAGTCGCGGCCACTCGGGTTGTTGATGACCACGACCGTGGCGAACTTGGGACGATCCAGCGGCACCACGCCGGCGAACACCGACACGTAGCGCTTGGTGTAACCGCCGCCGCTTGCCGTGCGCGCCGTGCCGGTCTTGCCGGCGACGTGGTAACCGGTGATGGCCGCCTTCTGCGCGGTGCCGCCCGGCTGCGTCACGCTCTCGAGCATGTTGAGGATGTTGTGCGAGATGTTCGGGTCCATCGCCTGGCGGCCTTCACTCTTTCCGCCCTTGATGAAGGTTGGCGGCATCAGCAGGCCGCGGTTGGCCAGGGCCGCGTAAGCCTGCGCAAGTTGCAGCGGCGTCACCGACAAACCCATGCCATAGGAAATGCTGCCGCGGCGCACCTGGCCCCAGGTGGCGGGCGGTGCCATCACGCCCGAGGACTCGCCCGGAAATCCGGACTGCGAGCTTTCGCCATAACCGAAGCGGTTGAGCACGTCGAACAGTTGCTCGCTGGTCATGCCCAGGCCGAGCTTGGCCGCGCCGATGTTGGACGACGTACTAAGCAGGTGCGTCAGGTCCACCGCGCCGTGGTCGTGCACGTCACTGATGCGGTACTTGCCCAGCATCATCCAGCCCGGGCTGGTCTGGACGATGGTGTTCGGATCCAGGCCTGCCTCCAGCGCGGCAGCCACGGTGAAAGGCTTCATCACTGAACCGGGCTCGACCACGTCGGTCACTGCGCGATTGCGATGCGCGCCCGGCGACGAGGCCTCGCGGGAATTGGGGTTGTAGGCGGGCTGGTTGACCATCGCCAGGATTTCGCCGGTCGGCACGTCAATGACGACGACCGAACCGCTGGTAGCGCGGCTCTCTATCAATGCCGCCTTCAGCTCCCGATACGCCAGGTACTGGATGCGGCGGTCGATGGAAAGGGTGATGTCCTTGCCCGGCTCGGCGGCGCGGATCAGGTCCACGTTTTCGACAATGTGCCCGCGGCGGTCGCGGATGACGCGCTGCGCGCCGGGCTTGCCGGTGAGCCAGCTGTCGAACGCCAATTCCAGGCCTTCCTGGCCGTGATCATCAATATTGGTGAAGCCAAGCACGTGCGCCATCACTTCGCCGTGCGGATAGAAGCGGCGGAATTCGCGCTGCGTGTAGACGCCGGGAATACCGCGCTTGACCACCGCATCGGCGTCGTCGGGATTGATCCGGCGGCGCAGGAAAACAAATTCCTTATCGGACCGCTGGGCGATCGATTCAGCCAGCACGTCCTGCGGAATGCCCAGCGCCTGCGCCAGTTCCGGAATACGGTCGGCGTGCTTGAGCAACTCCTTGGGGTTGGCCCAGACCGATTCGACCGGCGTGGACACGGCCAGCGGCTCACCATTGCGGTCCATGATCATGCCGCGCGAAGTCGGGATCGGAACTTCGCGCAGGAAGCGCTGGTCGCCCTGGTGCTGGTAAAAATCCTTGTTCAACAATTGCATCTGGGCGGCGCGGCCCACCAGTACGACGCCGCAGGCGCCAAGCACGCTGGCCAGCACCATCAGTCGCAATTTCAGGTTGTAGGGACGGGCGCGGACTTTCATGGCTTGACCACCACCAGCTCGGCCGACGCGGGAAAGATCATGCCGATGCGCACCGTCGCCACTTGTTCAATGCGATTGGTTTCGGCCCAGGTGGCTTGTTCAAGCTGCAGGCGGCTGAATTCGATGTTGATCTCGTCGCGCTCGCGCACCAGACGGGTCAGCTGCACGTAGGCCTGGCGATGTTCCTGGCGCGCGTACACGACCGCGATGCCGCTGCCGAGCACAGCGGCGACCACCAGGGCGAGAATGAAGTCGCGCAGGCTCAATTCATTTTCTCCGCAACCCGCAATACCGCGCTGCGCGAGCGGGGATTGATCGCGATTTCCGCGTCATCGGCATGCTGCGCGCCACCGATGTCACGCAGGGTCGGCGTGAAAACTTCCGGCGCAGGCATGCGGCGATTGCCGGCCGGCGCCTTGGCGTGGCTGGCGATGAAGCGCTTGACGATGCGATCTTCCAGCGAGTGGAAGCTGATGACAGCCAGGCGGCCGCCCGGCTTCAGCTGCGAGTAGGCGGCATCGAGCCCGCGCTCGAGGTCGTCGAGTTCGCGGTTGATGTAGATGCGGATGGCCTGGAAGCTGCGCGTGGCCGGATGGATCTTGTTGTCGCCGCGGCCGACCACGCGGGCGATCATCTCGGCCAGCTGCGCGGTGCGGGTGAACGGCGTCGCCTCGCGGTCCATCACGATGGCGGCGGCGATCTTGCGGCTGAGTTTTTCTTCGCCGTAGGTCCACAGCACGTCGGCGATGTCGTGGGCATTGGCGCGGGCCAGCCACTCGGCGGCGCTCTGGCCGCTGGTCGGGTCCATGCGCATATCCAGCGGGCCATCGTTGCGGAAGCTGAAGCCGCGTTCCGCCACATCGAGCTGCGGCGAGGACACGCCCAGGTCGAACAACACGCCGTCGAGGCCTTCAGCAGCCTGGTCCCAGTCGGCGAGCGTGGCGAAGGATGCCTGCCGAACAGCGACGCGGGAGTCGCCGCCGAACAACTCGGCTGCACTCACGATCGCCTCGGGATCCTTGTCCATCAGCAATAACCTTCCTGCCGGACCCAACCGGTCGAGCACGCCGCGTGCGTGACCACCACGACCAAACGTGCCATCCAAATACTTGCCATCCTTGAGCACTCGCAAGCCATCCATTACCTGCGTCCACATCACTGGAAGATGGCTGGGGTGCTGCGTTTCCGCAGTCGACCCGGCCATCACCGTTACAGCCTCAGGTCGAGCATGTCGTCGCTGACCTCGGCTTCACCAATCGTCGATTGGATCTGCGTGAGGTGCGCCTGCTCGCTCCACAATTCGAATTTGTTGCCCATGCCCAGCAGCACGGCCTTCTTGCCGATGCCAGCAGTGTTGCGATGGCTTTGCGGCAGCAACACGCGGCCGCTGCCGTCGGGCTCGACCACGGTGGCCGCGCCGACCAGCTTGAGCTGCAGATTGCGATGCACGCGCTTGGCGTTGGGCAGGGCGTTGACCTGGTCGCGGACTTTTTCCCAGGCCGACTCGGGGTACAGCCACAGGCAGCCGGACTCGTAGGGGTTGTAGGTGACGACCAGGCGGTTACCGCCGCGGGCGACCTGATCCCGGGCAGCCGTCGGAATAGCCAGCCGGCCCTTGTCGTCCACCGTAATCGCGGTCTCTCCCTGGAACATCCCCACCCTTCCCCACGAAAAACCACAAAAACCCTCGGAAGCCCACGTTAGTCCTGCGTGTGGGGGCTGTCAAGGAGATTTCACATGCATTTTCGTTAAGGGAATCAACAGTTTGCGCCACACTTCATAGAATGGTTTAAGAACCATTTGGGAAGTATTGTTTCCACTGGAGTTCCTGCCTGGCCGTGACCGGCCAGGCGTTCAGGCTCACTTCGGATCGTCGGCCTTGGCGATCCACGCCCGCATTTCCTCTTCGATCACCGGTAAGGCTGAGCTCGCGATGGCCAGCAGGTGATCGTGGAACTGGCGAATATCAAACTTTTCGCCGTAGGCCGCTTGCGCTTCCCGGCGCAGCTGCTGGATCCTGAGCATGCCGATCTTGTAACCGAGCGCCTGCCCGGGCCAGACCACATAGCGCTCGATCTCCGACTCGGCGGAGGCTGGATCTACGCCTTCGGTCGCCACCATGTAGTCGATAGCCTTTTCACGGCTCCACTTCCTGGCGTGCATGCCGGTATCCACCACCAGGCGGATCGCGCGATGCAATTCATCACGCAAGCGCCCGAGGTCGCCGAACGGATCGTCCTTGTACATTCCCATCTCGGCGGCCAGGGCCTCGGCGTACAAAGCCCAGCCCTCCGCTGCGGAGTTGGAATTGAAGGACTTGGCAAGAAAAGGGGCCGGCTGGTCGATGGCGATGGCCATCTGCATGTGATGGCCCGGAATCGCCTCGTGGTAGGTCAGTGTCGGCGAGGCAAACTTTGGCAGCATTGACGTATTACGCAGATTGACCCAGTAGATGCCGGGACGCGAACCATCGGGCGCGGGCGGATCGTAGTAGCCACCTGGCGCCGAGTCCTGGCTGAATGCGGGGACGACGCGCAGTTCCAGAGGGTGCTTGGGTAGCGTTCCAAACAGCTTCGGCAATGCCGCCTTCATAACCGCCATCTGCGCTTCGATGCTGGCCAGCAGCGCGGCCTTGCCTTGAGCGGTGTTGGGAAACACGAAGCGTTGCTCGCCCGACATCGCGGTGATGCGCGCTCCCACCGTTCCATCCATGTAACCCTGCGCGCGAAGCCGGGTGTCCATTTCACCGGTAATGCGCTTGACCTCATCCAGCCCGATCTGGTGCACCTGCTCGGCGTCCAGATCACTGTCGGTCATGTGCCGGATCATTGCCTTGTAGAGGGCGGCGCCGTTGGGAAGACGCCAGAGGCCGGCATCGTGCGGGGCCTGCGGCTCGATCTCGCCCAGATAGTCGCTGATGCGCCGATACGCCGGCAGCACGCCATCCGCGACCAGGCTCAGCGCCTTCGCTGAATATTGGTCGGCATCGGGAACACCCGCTGCCTTGAGCTTGCTGACGAAACTCGTGTACAGAATGTTGTCAGCGGCAGGCGGTGCGGAAAACCCGTCGACCACTGCCTTCGCCTTTCCGACGATGAAGTCTGGCGGAATGGCGCCCAGCGCGACGTCATGACGCATCTTGGCCAAAGACCCGTCGAGAATGCCCGGCAGCGACGCCAGGCGCGTCAGATATTCCCCGGCTTCCCCGGCATTGCGGACGGTCTGCTGGGCCTCCATCAACTTCGGGATGTCCACCGTGGGCCCGGAGTTCTGGTTGATCGCGTACGGCAGATACCAGATGCCATAGACATCGAAGCTGGTGCCGTAGTCAACCACGCGCGAAGGTGCCAGCGCGCCATCGAACAAGGCGATAAGCGAAGCGCGCACACGTCGCTGTTCGTCATCAAGTGCATCGGGCGAGCTTGCTTTCAGTTCGGCCAGTTGCTTCTCGATCTGCGCTACACGCGCTTCATCACCCGCTACTGAGCGGTCGTTGAGGCGGGCATCGGCGCCGGGGGCCAGGGGCTCGGGCGTACCGTTGTAGGTCGCTGCTTCCGGCACCTGCTGGTAATAGGTCAGGCTTAGCTGGTTCACCGCTGTATCGAAAGCTGTCGGCGCCGCAGCTGCCTGGACGGATGCTTCATTCGCATGCGCGCTGCGTCCACACATGACAAGAAAGATGATGGCAGCAGCAATTACGTGTCGGAACATGGGTGATTCCTGGCGATGGGGATCAAGGGGAGTTCGGCGAGCAGGTTCATGGGTGTTTCCCTGCGATGCCACGCAGGCCGTCATGCATGTCCTTCGAATATATCGTCAGGTAGGTGAGGCTCGTCTCCACGTCCGCGATACGCAGGCGCAGCAAGGGCAAGACCGTCTTGTCGTTTCTGAGGATGGCGGCAGCGGTGCTGACTGCGGCCGGAGACAGCCCGGGCGAACAAGGGTAATCGAGAATATGTGCAATATCCTTGTAGTCGCCGGAAGTGACAACCCGATCCCCACAAGCCTGGGACAGTTTCCGCTGTACTTCGTGCGGCATGTTCAAGCGGAACCAATGCCGGTACTCCGAATTCTTTCCTTCGAAGTTGAAGTACTCAAACTCGGGGTCGGTATAGACGCGCATTGACAGCTCACGAAGCGCAGGCTCGCGGATCAAGCCTATGCCACCGGTCGAGGTCAGCTCGTCGTAGGTGGCGCGGCGCCGGGTAGTGCTGTTGTACTGGGTCGCTCGATAGGCCGCGACCAGAAGCGCCTCGTCGGACAGTGGCGACCCGCCGGACAGAGCGTCAGCTGCGCGCCGGGCGTAGACGAGGACGGCGCCGTGATAGCCGATCAGCACCTCATAGGCCCATGCCTCCGCGTGCAGGTCGTTGGTCAGGCGCTCGGAAAATACGGCAGCGTTATGGTCAGTCTCGCGGTTCTCGTTCCAGTTGGACGCTTGCAAGCCGATGAACACACCGACGATCACCACTATCAACTCAATGACGACCGCGGCCCAGTCATGATGACGGACATACGCGATGGCCCGGCGCGAAATCACGCGAATGCACTCCCGATTGCGTCGATCATTGACATGTCAGTCTTTGCCTGCGCGCCAGTCCAGCAGGTTGCGCCGGTACACGGTGATCAGATCCTTGGCACGGGGATCGGCCCATGCGGCCAGCCACTCCGGATCGGTACTGATTTCCTCAGGCAATTTGGCGCCGCCTGGAGCTTCCAGCAGCGCAAAGGTCGGAAACCAGTCATGGGTCGCGAACGCTTCCCGTTGCCAGGCGGCGGCCTTGCTGAAGTTCGACACCTCGACATAGAGCGAGGCCAGCGTGGACGGCGTGTAGGCTCCAACCGGGTGCTTGCCGCTGCGAATATCGCGCACCAGGGCATCGAGCATGGCTTCGGCCTGCTGCCGATGGCCGGTATTGGCCAGCAACAGAATTCGGTTGCCCTCACAGATGCGTTTAGTCTGGCCGGTGACCGCGCAGTTCCTTTCCGTTTCGGACTTGGCCTGCTCAAGGAGGCCGGCGCGCATGCTTGCGAAGATCAAACGGTCGGCAGCATAGTCCTTGCCGCCCAATGCGAATGATTGTCGCGCCGCGACGATGGCGTCCTGGAAACGCCCCTGCTGGGCCAGGATATCGGACAGGTTCATCGGATGCACGAAGGCCAGTGGATCAAGCACCATCGCTTTGCGCTTGAGGCGCTCGGCGGTGCCCATCTTGACCAGAATCGAATTCAAATCGCCGGCGATATTGAGCACATCGACGCTGCCAGGCGCCAGCGCCAGGGCGCGGTCCATATCTGCGCCAGCCGAGGTCGCATCCAGCGCGGGAAACGCCGCGTAGCCGCGCACCATATAGGCCTCGGCGTTGTCGGGATCAAGCTTCAAGGCCTGATTGGCCGATTCCCGGGCACGGACGAGGGCGGCGTCGAAATCCGGTGCGTCCCAAAGCGGGCGCAGCAGCTCGGCGAACGCGCGGCCGGAATAGGCGGCGCTGTATCCGGGTTCCTTGGCAATGGCGCGATCGAAAGCGGCCACGGCCTTGTCCAGGTTTTCCAGGTAGCGCTTGGCGATGAAGGCGCGACCCTGCAGGTAGTCGTCATAGGCGGCCGGGCTGATCTTCTGGGCCGGCGTCGCGGCCGCGGCGTCGCCACCCAGCTTCGAGTTAAGAGCGGCGGCGATGGCACCGGCAATTTCGTCCTGGACCTTGAACACGTCCGAGGCATCGCGGTCATAGGTTTCCGACCACATGTGGTAACCACTGCGGCTGTCGATCAACTGGGCAGTGATGCGCAGGGTCGTGCCGCTCTTGCGTACGCTGCCTTCGAGGACATGCGCGACTTTGAGTTGTCGGCCGATGTCACCGATATCGAGGTTCTTGCCCTTGAACTGGAAGGCCGAAGTTCGCGCGGCAACTTTCAGGTCCGGAATCTTGGCCAGGCGATTGAGCAACTCCTCGGAAATTCCGTCGGAAAAATAATCCTCGCCAGGGTCGGCGCTCATGTTGACGAACGGAAGCACTGCGATCGAGCGCTCCAAGGCCGCTGCTGGCTTGGCCTGTGCAGGCTTGGCTTCCCCGGTGTCGTGCCCGCGCAGGAACCAGCCCGCAGCCAAGGCCGTGATCAGCGCGACAATTGTGAAAAAACGCTTGGTGCCGGTCTTGCCGGGGGTCACCTTGACGCCCTCGGGCGTCACTTCCAGCACCCAGGCCAGCACCAGCGCAAGCGGAAAGCCGAAGGCGACCAGCAAGGTCACCAGCCGCGGCGCCCAATCGGGCACGTTGAATTGCGGCAGCACCGTCGAGGCCACTTCGATGACCAGCCAACCGACCACCGCATAGGCAGCTGCGACCTTGAAGACCTTGCGCCGCTTGAGTTCGGTGATCAGGCTCACGGCTGCTTCCCGGCAAGCGCGCGCAAGCCCACGCGCAGGTCCCCGAAGTAGATAGTCATGTTGGCGACGTTCGTCTTGACGTCAGCGAGTCGCAGGCGAAGCAAGGGCAACGCTTCCTTGTCGTTCCTGAGGATGGCGACGGCGTCCGAAATCACCTCGGGCGACAGGCGTGGCGAGCACGGATAGTCGATCTGACTGTCTATTCCTGTGTAGTCGCCGACGGCGACGACTTTGTCGCCGCAGTCGTCGGCCAATCTCTGCTGCACATCCTGCGGCATGTGCAAGCGGAACCAATGCCGGTACTCCGAATCCATACCTTCGTCGACGATGTAGTCGAACATCGGCGCGGTGTAGACACGCATCGCCAGATCGCGCAGGGCCGGCTCGCGGATCAGGCCTATCTCCCCCGTTGAGGTCAGTTCGTCGTAGGTGGCGCGACGCCGGATGTTGCCGCTGTACTGGGTGGCGCGATAGGCGGCGATCAGCAGTGCCTGGTCGGACAGCGGGGGGCCGCCCGAAAGCGCATCGGCAGCGCCCCGGGCGTAGTCGGCCACGTCGCTGTAGTAGGCGACCTGCACCTCGTAGCCCCAGGCCTCCTCGCGCAGGTCGGATTTAAGGCGCTCGGAAAACACCTCGGCCCGGCGCTCGGTCTCGCGGTCCTGGTTCCAGTTCGAGGCCTGCAGGCCGATGAATACGCCGACCACAACCACCAGGATTTCGACGACAACGGATGCCCAGTCA
>JBBRXD010000021.1:0-16989 GCA_038248775.1 Lysobacterales bacterium
CCGATCCACTTCCGGCTGGAGTTCGCGCGGCGGCCAGACGCGAAATGCTTACGTGCTCGACCGTAACCCCTGCGGCTCCAGTGCGGGCACGGGTACCGCCATCGCTGCGAGCCTGGCCAGCATCGGCGTCGGCACCGAGACCGATGGCAGCATTATCTGCCCGGCTTCGGTCAGTGGCCTGGTGGGCCTGAAGCCCACGGTGGGCCTGGTCAGCCGCAACGGCATCATCCCGATTTCGATCAGCCAGGACACTGCCGGCCCGATGGGTCGCAATGTTTCCGACGTGGCGATGCTCCTGAATGCGCTCGCCGGCGTGGACGAAGCTGATCCCGCTGGACATGCCGCCGCTGGAAATATTCCCGACGACTACAGCGCCTTCCTCAAGACCGACAGCCTGAAAGGCAAGCGCTTTGGTTTGCTGCGGCAGACCATGGGCTACCACCCGGACGTGGACGCGGCGACCGAAAAATCAATCGCCGCGCTCAAGTCGGCTGGCGCCGAAGTGATTGACGTGAAGATCGATACGTACGACAAGTGGAATGCACCCGAGTACGAAGTGCTGCTCTACGAATTCAAGGACGGACTGAACTCATACTTGAAGAGCGCGGGCTCACCACATGCCTCGCTTGAGGCGCTGATTGCCTGGAACAAGGCCAATGCCGACAAGGCCATGCCGATCTTCGGCCAGGAAATATTCGAGCTTGCGCAGTCGAAGGGTTCGCTCACCGACCCCGCCTACATCAAGGCCCGCAACGACGCGCGGCGCCTTGCCGGCAAGGAAGGCCTGATTGCAGTGCTCGACAAGAACAATCTCGATGCGCTGATCGCGCCGAGCATGTCGCCTGCGTGGCTGACGGATCCGGTGCTTGCCGACCATTTCGTCGGAGCGGGCTATGGCATCGCCGCTGTGGCGGGCACGCCGAGTATCACAGTGCCCATGGGCGACGTTCGCGAGCTGCCGATTGGCCTGGCCTTCATGGGCCGCGCGTACAGCGAACCCGAACTGCTCGGCTTCGCCTACGCGTTCGAGCAAGCCACCAAGGCGCGTAAACCGCCGCAATACCGGCCCACGCTCAGCCCCTGACCCACCGACCCGATGTGAGGTCCAGGCGATTCGGACGTAAGTCGCTTCGCCTGTCGTCAGGCTTGCCTGGGGCGCGCCAATCCAGACTGCTTGCGGACGATCAGCATTGCGATCTCGAGCGACTGCTCGTAATTGAGACGCGGGTCTACGGTCGATCGGTACGCGCGTTCCAGATCGGTCTCGGTCAGCTCACGCGCACCGCCAAGGCACTCGGTCACATTCTCGCCGGTCAACTCCAGGTGCACGCCACCCAACCGTGAGCCGAGTCCGGCGTGGATATCGAAACTGCGATCGAGTTCCGCCTGGATGTTCTCGAACCGGCGCGTCTTGAAGCCGTTCGACGTCGACTCGGTATTGCCATGCATCGGATCGCAAATCCACAGCACGCGCTTGCCCTCGCGTTGCACCGCCTGGACCAGCGCCGGCAACTTCTCCTCAACCTTGCCGGCACCCATCCGTTGGATGAAGCTCAGGCGGCCGGGCTCATTGTCGGGATTGAGAACATCGGCCAGGCGCAACAGCTGATCGGCACTCACCGACGGGCCGATCTTGACTGCCACCGGATTGCGCAGCCCACGGAAATATTCCACATGCGCGCCATCCAGCGCGGCGGTGCGCATGCCAATCCACGGGAAATGCGTGCTCAGGTTGAACCAGCCCCATTGGCGCGGCACTTGTCGCGTAAGCGCCTCTTCATAGGGAAGCAGCAATGCCTCGTGCGATGTGTAGAAATCGGCACGGTTGAGGTTGTGCAGCGACTCGCCGGAAATTGTTTCCATGAAGCGCACCGCGTCCGCCACGGCAGCCACCATCCGGTGGTATTCCTCGGACAAGGGCGAGTGGCGTACCCATCCCAGGTCCCAATATTCCGGGTGATGCAGGTCGGCGAAGCCGCCATCAATGAGGGCCCGGACGAAATTCATCGTCATTGCCGAACGGGCATGGCCTTTCACCATCCGCCGCGGATCGGCAGTACGCGCTTCCACACTGAAGTCCGGCTGGTTGATGAAATCGCCGCGATAGCTGGGCAAGGTCACATCGCCCCGCGTCTCGGAATCGGTCGAGCGCGGCTTGGCGTACTGCCCGGCGAATCGGCCCACGCGCACCACCGGCAATCGTAGCCCGTGCAGCAGCACCAGGCTCATCTGCAGCAGCACCTTCAGGCGATTGGAGATCAAGCCCGATTCGCAGTCGCTGAAACTCTCTGCGCAATCGCCACCCTGCAGCAGGAAGCGCTTGCCCTCCTGCGCCTCGGCGATCTGCTTCTTCAGCGCGAGGATTTCCCAAGATGTTACAAGTGGAGGCAACACGCCGAGTTCGGCCTGCACCGCCGCCAACGCGACGGCGTCCGGATACTGCGGCTGCTGCGTGGCAGGATGCACGCGCCAGCTGTCCGGGCTCCATCCGGCGGGAACCGAAACGGGCTGCATGGGTCGGTCGGTTGCGTTCATCTCGGATCTGTCGGTTACTTGGGTTTTGGTCATCTTACAGCCCGTATTCATGGGTCGTCGAACTGGAGTAATCCACCTATCGCTTGCGAAAGCCGGCGACAAGCGCGCCAGCGGCAAGCAGGACGAAGCACAGCAAGGTCCATTCCGGCATTGAGAACCCCGCGAAGGTCCAATCGACCTTGGCGCACTCGCCGGATCCCTGGAGTACCTTCTTCACTACATCCAGGTAGCTGGGCATGGATTCAACCATGTAGGACAGGCCGGGGCCGCAGGCAGGCACCTGGTCGGCGGGCAGGTGCTGCAGCCAGACATGGCGCCCCGCTATTGCAGCGCCGGTGCCCGCGGCAAGGAACGCCAGCAGGCCGTAAGTCCGGCGGCCGGCGGCCGAACGCGGCGAGTGCAACGCACCGAGCAAGGCGACAACCGCCGTGGCGGCCATGGCCACTCGCTGGAAGATGCACAGCGGGCACGGCTCAAACAACTGGCCATACTGGGCAAAGACGGCATAGGCCAACAGCGCAGCACAGGCAACGAAGCCAAACAGGAACTGGGACCGGAACGGCCAGGAAAAGGGGTTGAGGTTCATGTGATACCCGGGGTGAAGGAGAGACGTTATTCAGTCTTGACCTTAACGCAGCACAATAAGTTTCGGTAGCCGTGTGCATCAAAACAAAAACCCCGGCGCGAGGCCGGGGTTTTGGGACTGCTTGCTTCAGTTGCTTACTCGGCAGTTGCAACCGCGGTCTGCGGGCGATCCACGAGCTCGACATAGGCCATCGGGGCGTTGTCGCCCGGACGGAAGCCGGCCTTGAGGATGCGCAGGTAACCACCCGGGCGTGCCTTGTAGCGCGGACCCAGTTCGACAAACAGCTTGCCGACGGCATCCTTGTCACGCAGGCGCGACATGGCGAGACGACGATTGGCGACGCCATCGACCTTGCCGATGGTGATCAACGGCTCGGCGACGCGGCGCAATTCCTTGGCTTTCGGCAAGGTGGTGCGGATAAGTTCATGCTTGATCAGCGACGCCGCCATGTTGACGAACATCACTTCACGGTGGGCACTGGTGCGGCTGAATTTACGGCCGGATTTTCTGTGGCGCATGGTCGTGCTTCCTAAATTCTACTTCTTGAATTACAACGAGGCTTCTCAGCCCATCATGCCCTGCTGCAGGCCGGCCGGTGGCCAGTTCTCCAGCTTCATGCCGAGTGACAGGCCACGCTGGGCCAGCACTTCCTTGATTTCCGTCAGCGACTTCTTTCCCAGGTTCGGGGTCTTGAGCAGCTCGACCTCGGTACGCTGGATCAGGTCACCAATGTAATAGATGTTCTCGGCCTTCAGGCAGTTGGCCGAACGTACCGTCAGCTCAAGGTCGTCGATCGGGCGCAACAGCACCGGATCCACGCCAGCCACGGACGGCTTGGACGGGCCACGCTCGCGCTGGGTAAAGTCACCGAACACCGACAGTTGGTCGGTCAGGATGTCGGCCGCAGTGCGGATGGCATCCTCGGCATCTATCGTGCCGTTGGTTTCGATGTCCAGGACAAGCTTGTCCAGGTCGGTACGCTGTTCGACGCGGGCAGCTTCAACGGCGTAGGCAACACGACGGACCGGCGAGAAGCTGGCGTCGAGCATCAGGCGACCGATGGTGCGGGTTTCTTCATCCGGGCGACGACGGGCGGTGGCTGGCTGGTAGCCGAAACCACGCTCGATCTTCAGGCGCATGTTCAGCACCGTATCCTTGGTCAGGGTGCAGATCACGTGGTCGGGATTCAGGATCTCGACGTTGTGGTCAACCTTGATGTCGGCTGCCGTCACGATGCCCGGGCCCTTGGTCTGCAAGGTCAGGGTAGTGTGTTCAGCGGTGTGCATGCGGATGGCGACATCCTTGAGGTTCAGCAGGACCTCAAGCACGTCCTCCTGCAGGCCCTCAACCGTGGTGTATTCGTGCAGCACGCCGTCAATCTCGACTTCCGTGATGGCAAAACCGGGGATCGAGGACAACAGGACGCGACGCAGCGCGTTGCCGAGCGTATGGCCGTAGCCGCGCTCCAGCGGTTCAATCACAACCTTGGCGCGGTTGGCGCTGAGGCGTTCGATGTTCGGGCCGCGCGGACGCAGCACCTGGTGGGCGGAAACCGTCATGGACAGTGACACTCCTGAAGAATTACTTCGAGTACAACTCGACGATCAGCGCTTCGTTGATGTCGGAAGGCAGGTCGGCGCGATCGGGAACCGACTTGAAAACGCCGGAGAACTTTTTCGCATCGACCTCGCACCAGCCGGGGATCAAATCCATCTGCTGGGAAAGGGTGAGCGCCTCGGTTACGTTGAGGTGCTTCTGGGCGCGCTCGGACAACTGGATGTTGTCACCGGCCTTCACTTGGTAGGAAGCCAGATTGACGACCTTGCCGTTGACCAGGACGCCCTTATGCGAAACCAGCTGACGGGCCTGGGGACGGGTGACCGCAAAACCCATGCGGTACACAACGTTGTCCAAGCGCTGTTCGAGCATCTGCAACAACGACTCACCAGTATTGCCCTTGCGACGGGCTGCTTTGGTGTAATAGCCGCGGAACTGGCGCTCAAGCAGTCCGTAGATGCGCTTTACCTTTTGCTTCTCGCGAAGCTGGGTGGCGTAGTCGGACAGCTTGCCCTTGCGGGCGACAGGACCGTGCTGGCCCGGCTTCTGCTCGAGCTTGCACTTTGAATCAATAGCGCGCGCGGGGCTCTTGAGGCTGAGATCAGCGCCTTCGCGACGAGCGAGCTTACAGGTGGGACCGGTATATCGTGCCATGTTTAATTCCTAGCCCTTAGACGCGGCGCTTTTTCGGCGGCCGGCACCCGTTGTGCGGGATCGGGGTCACGTCGATGATGTTCATGATCTTGTAACCGACGGCGTTCAACGAACGCACGGCGGACTCCCGACCCGGACCCGGGCCCTTGATGCGCACTTCCAGGGTCTTCATCCCGTAATCGAGCGCAGCCTTGCCGGCTTTTTCAGCGGCAACCTGAGCAGCGAACGGAGTGGACTTGCGGGAACCGCGGAAACCCGCGCCGCCCGAAGTTGCCCAGGAAAGGGCGTTACCCTGACGATCGGTGATCGTCACGATGGTGTTGTTGAAAGAAGCATGCACGTGCGCGATACCGTCGGTGACGATGCGCTTGATCTTCTTCTTTACTTTGGCTGCAGGCTTGGCCATTAGGCGCTATCCCTTACTTTCTGATGGCTTTGCGCGGACCCTTGCGGGTACGGGCGTTGGTACGGGTGCGCTGGCCACGCAGCGGCAAGCCGCGACGGTGACGCAGGCCGCGATAGCAGCCGAGGTCCATCAGGCGCTTGATGGAGATACCCACCTCGCGACGCAGATCGCCTTCGACCACGTACTTGGCCACTTCCGAACGAAGCTGATCTACCTGGGCTTCGGTGAGGTCGCGGATCTTGGTGGACGGGGCAACCCCAACCACTTCACACAATTGCTTCGACCGGGTACGGCCGATGCCGAAAATACTCTGCAAGCCGACCCAGACATGTTTCTGGACAGGCAGGTTGACACCTGCAATGCGCGCCATGAGGCGATCTCCAAACTAAATTTTAGCGCAGTGAATCGAGAATTATAGCAAGGCTTCGGGTTATTCGGAAGCCCCGGCGGCCTAAGCCACTGGAACCCGGCATGGGGAGTGTGCCCATGCTCCGGCGCAAGGTCATCGTCTTGGCCGGGCCCCTTTCGGGACTTCGGCCAGCCCTGCGCTACTCAAGCGCGGGGACCAACGTCGACCAACCCGTGCGCGAAGCGCCGCCCGGGCCGCCCATCTTGTGACTCAGCCGCGAGCGAAACCGCCGCGGGAGCCGCCTTTCAGATTTGCCTTCTTCATCAGGCCTTCGTACTGGTGCGACATGAGGTGGGCCTGGATCTGGGCTGTGAAGTCCATGACCACGACCACCACGATCAGCAGCGACGTGCCGCCGAAGTAGAACGGAACATTGAGCCAGGCGCGAAGAACTTCAGGCAACAGGCAGACCAGCACCAGGTACAGGGCGCCAATCAGTGTCAGCCGGGTCATGACGCCATCGATGTATTCGCCAGTCGCCTTGCCCGGGCGGATGCCGGGGATCAGCGCGCCGGACTTCTTGAGGTTCTCGGCCGTTTCCTGGGAATTGAAGACCAGGGCGGTGTAGAAAAACGCGAAACCGACGATCATGGCGCCATACAGCAGCATGTGCAGCGGCTGGGCCGGCGCCAGCGCATTGGCGACCGATTGCAGCGACCGCGACAGCATGCCCTGCCAGCCCTCGGCATTGGCGTTGGCGCTGCTGAGCCACTGCGAAATCGTCGACGGGAACAGGATCAGCGACGAAGCGAAGATCGGCGGGATCACGCCAGCCATGTTGAGCTTCAGCGGCAGATGCGAGCTTTGGTTCATGTAGCCCTGGCGACCGCCCTGTCGACGGGCGTAGTTGACGGTGATCTTGCGCAGCCCCCGCTCCATGAATACCACGAAGAAGGTGACAGCCAGCACCAGCACCAGGATGACCAGCACCGACATGAAACCGATGTCACCGGTGCTGACCTGCTGAAGGGTGGTGATGACGGCGCTGGGCAAGCCAGACACGATGCCGGCGAAGATGATCAGCGAAACGCCATTGCCAATGCCCCGCTCTGTAATCTGCTCGCCCAGCCACATCAGGAAGATGGTGCCGGTGGTCAGCGCAACCACGGCGGTCAGCACGAAGCCAATGCCCTGGTCGTACGTAACACCCTGCTTCTGCAGGGCCGATGCAATGCCGAAGCTCTGCACCACGGCGAGCACGACGGCGAACAGGCGCGCGTACTGGGTCAGCTTCCTGCGGCCACTTTCGCCTTCATTGCGAAGCGCCTTCCAGGGGCCGTAGATCTGCCCCGCCAGCTGCACGATGATGGATGCCGAGATGTAGGGAATCACGTTCAAGGCGAACAGGCTGAAGCGGTTGAGGGCGCCGCCCGAGAACATGTTGAACATGTCCACGATCGTGCCTTTCTGGCTTTCCATCAGTTGCAGCATCGCCTGCGGGTTGACACCCGGCACCGGGATGAAGCTACCGACGCGATAGACGATCAGTGCCAGCAGCACGAACAACAGCCGCTGGCGGAGCTCGGTGAATTTTCCGAGCCCACCCAGGGCACCCGCTGCGGTATTAGCCTGCGCCAAGGTATTACTCCACGCTGCCGCCGGCTGCTTCGATCGCTGCCTTGGCACCGGCAGTCGCGAGCACGCCCTTGAGCACGAACTTCTTGGTCAAATCGCCCTTCTTGACGATCTTGGCCTGCTTGGCAGTCGCCGGCACCAGCTTGGCGGCGCGCAGCGCGGCGAAGTCGATGTCGGTGATGTCCAGCTTCTCGAGTTGGTAGGTCAGCACTTCGGCGGTGTCGAGCTTCAGCTTCGAACGGAAGCCAACCTTCGGCATGCGCTTCTTCATCGGCATCTGGCCGCCTTCGAAGCCAGCCTTGATCTTGCCCTTGCCGGAACGCGCGAACGATCCCTTGTGGCCGCGACCGGCTGTCTTGCCCAAGCCCGAACCGATGCCGCGACCGACGCGCTTGCGCTCGGCGCGGGCGCCGTCAGCAGGACTGAGAGTATTCAATTTCATGGTGATTTTCCTTGAGCCGCTCAGGATTCGACGCGAACCAGGTAATGCAGCTGATTGATGAGGCCGCGCACCGAGGGAGAATCCTTCAGTTCACGCACATCGTTGATTTTGTTCAGACCCAGCGCCTTCACCGACAGGCGGTGGCGCGCTTGGCAGCCACGCAGGCCCTTGACCAGGCGGACCTTGATGGTCGGGGAATTAGCCATTGTAGATCTCCTCGAGCTTCTTGCCGCGCTTGGCGGCGATGTGGCTCGGGGACTGCATTGCAGTAAGCCCCTTGAAGGTCGCACGAACCAGGTTGATCGGGTTACGCGAACCGACTGCCTTGGCCAGCACGTTCTTGACGCCGACCGCTTCCAGCACGGCGCGCATCGCGCCACCGGCGATCACGCCGGTACCTTCGGAGGCGGGCATCATGAAGACGCGCGCTGCACCGTGGCCGGCCTTGACGGCGTGCCACAGGGTGCCTTCGTTCAAGTCGACGCTGATCATCGCCTTGCGGGCCTTTTCCATCGACTTCTGGATGGCGACCGGCACTTCGCGGGCCTTGCCATAACCAAAACCGATCTTGCCGGCGCCGTCGCCCACCACCGTCAATGCGGTGAAGGTGAACTGGCGGCCGCCCTTGACGGTCTTGGACACGCGGTTGACGGCAACCAGCTTCTCGATGAAGCCATCGTCACTCTCACCGCGATTGCGATCGCGTTCGTTGCTGCTCATTGATTTGATTTCCTGTTGGAGATTATTTACTTACGGCGTTCGCCGCTTATAGTTGTATGCATCTGACGGGCGCCAAAGCGCCCATTTCAAGGGTGTCGCACTTAGAACTTGAGGCCACCTTCGCGGGCGGCTTCTGCCAATGCCTTGATTCGGCCGTGGTAGCGATAGCCCGAGCGGTCGAATGCGACCTTCTCGACGCCAGCAGCCAGGGCGCGTTCGGCGATCAGCTTGCCAACTTTCGAAGCGGCGTCGGAATTCTTGCCGTTCTTCAGGCCTTCCTTCACGTCGGTTTGCAGGGTGGAAGCGGAAGCCAGGACCTTCGAGCCGTCGGCGGTAAACACCTGGGCATAGATGTGCTGGCCGGAGCGCAGCACGGAAAGACGCGCCACACCCAAGTCGCGGATATGCGAACGGGTGGTCTTGGCGCGACGCAGGCGGGCGATATTCTTATCCATTGCTCGTTACCTCGAGGAACAAGAAAGGCCTTAGGCCTTCTTGGCTTCCTTCATGTTGATTTTTTCGCCGGAGTAACGGATGCCCTTGCCCTTGTACGGCTCGGGTTTACGGTACGCGCGGATCTTGGCGGCCACTTCACCGACCTGCTGCTTGTCAGCACCCGAGACCAGGATTTCAGTCTGGGTCGGCGTGGTCAGCGTGATGCCTTCCGGGGTATGGAAGACGATCGGGTGCGAATAGCCCAGCGCCAGGTTCAGGTCCTTACCGGACATGGAGGCGCGATAACCGACGCCGACCAGTTCGAGCTTGCGGGTGAAGCCCTCGGAAACGCCGGCCATCATGTTGGCAAGGATGGCGCGGATGGTGCCGGCCATGGCCATGTCATCAGGATTAACGGCACCGAGCTGGACCACGCCGTTTTCGTTGCTGACGCTGACCCCAACCGGCTTGGTCAGGTTCAAGGTGCCTTTCGGACCCTTGACCGAGAGGACGCCGTCGGCTTCTTTCAGCTCGACGCCCTTGGGCAGGTTGATGGCTCTTTTGGCTACGCGGGACATGGGTCTGTACTCCTTAGGCCACGAGGCAGAGGACTTCGCCGCCCACGCCCGCAGCGCGGGCCTGGCGATCGGTCATCAGACCTTGCGAGGTGGAGATGATGGCAACACCGAGTCCGGCGAGGATCTTCGGCAGTTCGTCCTTGCCGCGGTACTGGCGCAGGCTGGACTTCGAGACACGCTCAAGACGTTCGATAACCGGCTTGCCCTCGTAATATTTCAGGGCGATCTCCAGCTTGGCCTTGGCGCCCTCGCCCGAAATGCGGACGTCGCCCAGGTAGCCTTCGCTGCGCAGTACGTTGGCAACGGCCAGCTTGAGGCGCGAGGCGGGCATCGAAACCGCGGGTTTTCCGACTGCGAGCGCATTCTTGATGCGCACCAGCATGTCGGCGATAGGATCAGTCATGCTCATAAATTGCTTACCTGTTAGTTAGGTTGGCAGCACCGATATCCGCTTGATCCCGATCCGTGCAGCGATCGGGAAAAGGCGGTTACCAGCTCGCCTTGCGAAGGCCGGGCACATCACCACGCATGGTGGCTTCGCGCAGCTTGTTACGGCCGAGGCCGAACTTGGCGTACACACCGCGGGAACGGCCGGTGAGTTCGCAACGATTACGGACGCGGGCGGCGGACGAGTCACGCGGCAATTTCTGCAGCTTGGTGACGGCGTCCATCTTGTCTTCGTAGGAAGCAGTGGTGCTGGAGATTGTGGCCTTCAGCTCGGCGCGCTTGCTAGCGAATTTCTTTACCAGCTTCTTCCGCTTGATATCGCGGTTGATCATGGAGGTCTTTGCCATATCTATTCCTGATATCAGTTGCGGAAGGGGAAGTTGAACGCTTCGAGCAGCGCCTTGGCTTCCTCGTTGGTCTTTGCCGTTGTGGTGATGGCGATGTCCATGCCGCGCATCGCGTCCACCGCGTCAAAATCGATTTCCGGGAAGATGATCTGTTCCTTGATGCCCATGTTGAAGTTGCCACGGCCATCGAAGGAACGGCCCGACACGCCGCGGAAGTCACGCACGCGGGGAAGGGAAATGCTGATCAGGCGGTCCAGGAATTCGTACATCTTGGCGCGGCGCAAGGTCACCTTGCAGCCGATCGGCCAACCATCACGAATCTTGAAGCTGGCCACCGAGACGCGAGCCTTGGTGGTCACCGGCTTCTGGCCCCCGATCTTGGCCATTTCGGCCACGGCGTTTTCCAGGATCTTCTTGTTGCCCACCGCCTCGCCCACGCCCATGTTGAGCGAGATCTTGGAGATGCGCGGAACCTGCATGATGTTGTCGTAGCCGAACTTTTCCATCAGCTTGGGAACAACGGTTTCTTTGTAGATTTTTTCGAGACGGGTGGTCATTTGCTATTCCTCAAGCGTCCAGCGCTTCACCGCTCGAGCGGAACACACGCACTTTGCGTCCATCCTCGAGCACCTTGAAACCAACGCGCTCACCCTTGCCGGAGCCGGTGTTCAGCAGCATGACGTTGGAGATATGGATCGGCGCCTCACGCTCGATGATTCCACCAGCCTGGCCGGCCTGGGGGTTCGGTTTCGTGTGGCGCTTGATGATGTTGATGTTCTGCACGACGACCTTTTCGCCGTCGACCCGAACAACCTCACCCTTCTTGCCTTTGTCGGCGCCGGCGATAACGATCACCTGGTCACCCTTGCGAATACGGTTCATATGCTTTTCCTGGTCCGACTCAGAGCACTTCGGGCGCGAGCGAGACGATCTTCATGAACTTCTCGGAACGCAGCTCGCGGGTTACTGGCCCGAAGATGCGGGTGCCGATCGGCTCCTGCTTGTTGTTGAGCAGCACGGCCGCGTTACCGTCGAAACGGATCAGCGAACCATCGGGACGACGCACGCCGGAACGGGTGCGGACCACGACGGCGTCGTAGACCTCGCCCTTCTTGACCTTGCCGCGCGGGATGGCGTCCTTGACGGTCACCTTGATGACGTCGCCAATGCGGGCGTAACGGCGCTTGGAGCCGCCGAGCACCTTGATGCACATCATTTCCTTCGCGCCGGAGTTGTCCGCGGCGTCGAGGTAGCTTTGTACCTGGATCATTCTCGGATCTCCTTACTTGCCGGTGCGCGGAAGGACTTCCACGACACGCCAATTCTTGGTCTTGGACATCGGGCGGCACTCGGTGACGCGGACGATGTCGCCTTCATTGCAGGCATTGTCTTCGTCGTGGGCGTGCAGCTTGGTCGAACGACGGATGTACTTGCCGTACAGCGCGTGCTTGACCAGGCGCTCGACCAGGATGGTGACCGTCTTGTTCATCTTGTTGCTGACAACGCGGCCTTCGACCGTCTTGAGAGCAGTGGTATTGGCGGATTCGCTCATGGCTTAGCCTTGCTTCGTAGCGGTCAACAGCATGTTCACGCGAGCAATCTCACGGCGAACAAGCCTGATGTCGTGGGTCTTTGCCAGCTGGCCCGTGGCTTTGAGCATGCGGAGCGAGAATTGCTCCTTGTGCAGGTCCAGCAGGTGGGCCGTCAATTCGGCCGGCGATTTCTGACGCAGTTCTTTAAGTTCCATTAGCGCACCGTCCGGACCACGAACGTGGTCTTCACAGAAAGCTTGGCAGCGGCCAGACGGAACGCTTCACGCGCGGTGTCTTCCGGGATGCCTTCGATTTCATAAAGCATCCGACCCGGCTGGATCGGAGCCACCCAATATTCAACGTTGCCCTTACCGGCGCCCATTCGAACTTCGATCGGCTTCTTGGTGATTGGCTTGTCCGGGAACACGCGGATCCACAGCTTGCCACCGCGCTTGACGTAGCGGCTGATCGAGCGGCGGGCCGCTTCGATCTGGCGCGCGGTCAGCTGGCCGTGTTGGGTAGCCTTGAGGCCGTACTCGCCGAAGCTGACGGCAGCGCCGCTCCAGCTCAGGCCGTCGTTGCGGCCCTTCATTACCTTGCGGTACTTGGTGCGTTTTGGTTGCAGCATCTGGGCTTACCTCGGGTCACGTGCCGGACGGGCCGGACGCTCGTTGCGCTCTTCGACTTTTTCCTGGCCTACCTGGGAGAAATCAAAGATTTCGCCTTTGTAGATCCAGACCTTCACGCCGATGATGCCGTAGGTGGTGAGTGCTTCGGAGAAGCCGTAGTCAATGTCCGCGCGCAGGGTATGCAGCGGGACGCGGCCTTCGCGGTACCACTCGGAACGGGCAATTTCTGCGCCATTCAAGCGGCCACCGACATTGACCTTGATGCCCAGGGCACCCAGGCGCATCGAGTTGCCGACAGCGCGCTTCATCGCGCGGCGGAACATGATGCGGCGCTCGAGCTGCTGCGCGATCGATTCGGCCACCAGCTGCGCGTCGAGTTCCGGCTTTCGGACTTCGGCGACATTGATGTGCACCGGCACGCCCATCAGCTTGGACACATCGGCCTTCAGCTTTTCGATGTCTTCGCCGCGCTTGCCGATCACCACGCCCGGACGAGCCGAGTGGATGGTGACACGGGCAGTGTTGGATGGACGCTCGATCAGGATCTTGGAGATGCCGGCCTGGGCCAGCTTCTTGCGCAGCATCTCGCGGACCTTGAGGTCAGCGGCGAGGTACTGGCCGTACTGGCGCTTGTTGGCAAACCACTTGGAGTTCCAGTCCTTGGAGATACCAAGGCGGATACCGATCGGATGGACTTTATGACCCATATTCTTGTCCTTAGCCTTTCTTGCCCGAGCCCACGACCACGGAAATGTGGCTGGTGCGCTTGAAGATTTGGGTTCCGCGGCCTTTGGCGCGGGCCATGAAACGTTTCAGGATCGGGCCTTCATCGACCATGATCGAGCTGATTTTCAGATCGTCCACGTCGGCGCCGTTGTTGTTTTCAGCGTTCGAGGTTGCGGAATAGACCACCTTGTAGATTATCTCGGCCGCTTTCTTGTCGCTGAACTTGAGCAGGTCCAGGGCGCGGGCAACCGGCAGTCCACGCACCTGGTCTGCGACCAGGCGGGCTTTCTGCGGCGAGATGCGCACCGTACGGAGGATGGCTTTGGCTTCCATGGTCCCGATTCCTTACTTGCCGCCAGCTTTCTTGTCGCCACCGTGACCCTTGAAGGTCCGGGTGACGGCAAATTCGCCGAGCTTGTGGCCGACCATGTTCTCGTTGACCAACACGGGAATATGGACCTTGCCGTTATGGATGGCGATCGTGAAACCGACCATTTCCGGGAGGATCATGGAGCGGCGCGACCAGGTCTTGATCGGCTTCTTGCTGCCCTGCGCGGTCTCCACCTTCTTGATGAGGTGGTGATCGACGAACGGGCCTTTCTTGAGTGAACGTGCCATGACCCATCAGCTCCTGCGATCGCGCACGATGAACTTCTGCGTGCGTTTGTTGTGGCGAGTCTTGTATCCCTTGGCCGGCGTGCCCCACGGCGAAACCGGGTGCGGATTGCCCTGGCCAGCCTTGGCTTCACCACCACCATGCGGGTGATCGACCGGGTTCATTGCGGCGCCGCGGACGGTCGGCTTGATGCCGCGCCAGCGCTTCGCGCCTGCCTTGCCCAGCTTCTCGAGGTTGTGCTCGACGTTGCCGACTTCACCAATGGTGGCCAGGCAGTCGGTCGGCACCTTGCGCATTTCGCCGGAGCGAAGGCGCAGCGTGGCGTAACCGGCGTCACGGGCGATCAACTGTGCACCAGCGCCAGCGGCGCGGGCCATCTGGGCGCCCTTGCCCGGCTTCATCTCGATGCAATGCACGGTGGAGCCGATCGGCATGTTGCGCAGCGGCAAGGTGTTGCCCACCTTGATCGGCGCATCCTTGCCGGCGATGACCTGGTCACCCTGGTTCAAGCCCTTGGGAGCGATGATGTAACGACGCTCGCCATCGGCATAGCACAGCAGCGCGATGTGCGCGGTGCGGTTCGGATCGTATTCGATCCGCTCGACCTTCGCCGGAATGCCTTCCTTGTTGCGCTTGAAGTCGATCAGGCGGTAAGCCTGCTTGTGACCACCACCGATGTGACGGGTGGTGATGCGGCCGTTGTTGTTACGGCCACCGGTCTTGGGCTTCTTTTCGGTCAACGCATCCAGTGGGCCGCCCTTGTGCAGGCCGGCCGTGGAAACGCGAACCATCGAGCGTCGGCCCGGCGAAGTCGGTTTGAATGTCATCAGTGCCATGGGTATGCCTCAGGCCTTGGCCATCACGTCGATCGTCTGGCCTTCAGCCAGGCGAACGTATGCTTTACGCCAGTCGCCACGACGGCCTGCACGGAACCGGAAGGTCTTGCTCTTGCCCTTCACGTTCAGCACATTGACCGCTTCGACCTTGACGTTGAACAGTGCTTCCACGGCGAGTTTTACGTCGGCCTTGGTTGCAGTCGTCGCCACTTCGAAGACGTACTGGTTGATTTCCTGCAGGCGAGCGGTCTTTTCAGACACGCGCGGCGCACGGATTACGTTGAGAAGACGGATATTGCTCATGCCAGCCACTCCTCGATTTTCTTGACCGCTTCCGAGGTCATGACCACGTGCTCGGCGCCGACCAGCGATGCCGGATCCAGGCCCTGCACGTCACGCACTTCCACGTAGGGAATGTTGCGGGCAGCCAGGAACAGGGCATCGGAGCCGTTTTCGGTGACGATCAGCGGACGCTTGGACAGGCCGAGCTTCTCGAGCGCAGCGATCATCGTCTTGGTCTTGGGCGCGTCGATCTCGAACTGCTCGACCACGGTCAGGCGACCCTGGCGATTGAGTTCGGAAAGGATGGCGCACATCGCACCGCGGTACATCTTGCGGTTGACCTTCTGCTCGAAGCTGCGCGGCTTGGCCGCGAAGGTGACGCCGCCGCCGATGAAGATCGGGGCGCGATAGTCGCCGTGGCGGGCACCGCCGCCCTTCTGCTTCTTGAATTTCTTGGTGGTACCGCGAACTTCCGAACGCGTCAGCTGTGCCTTGGTGCCCGAACGACCGGCGTTGCGGAAGGCAACGACGACTTGGTGCACGAGGTCCTTGCTGAAGTCGCGGCCGAAGACTGCGTCGGAAACCGACAGCTTCTGCTCGCTACCATTAATGGCGAGTTCCATGATCTAGCTCCTCAACCCTTGGTGCCGGGACGAACGACGACGTTGCCGCCCGGAGCGCCTGGAACAGCGCCTTTGATGGCGATCAGGCCACGCTCGGCGTCGACCTTGACCACTTGCAAATTCTGGGTGCTCTGGTTCACCGCGCCCATGTGACCTGACATCTTCTTGCCAGGGAACACGCGACCCGGCGTCTGCCGCTGGCCGATGGAACCCGGCGAGCGATGCGACAGCGAGTTACCGTGGGTGGCATCACCCATCTTGAAGTTGTAGCGCTTGATCGTGCCCTGGAAGCCCTTGCCCTTGGTGACACCCTGCACGTCGACGATCTGGCCGACGCTGAAGATGTCTGCCTTGATCTCGCCGCCAACCACGAAGTTGCCCAGGTCCTTGGCGTCTACGCGAAACTCCCACAGACCGCGACCAGCTTCCACTTTCGCCTTGGCGTAATGTCCGGCAAGCGGCTTGGTCACCAGCGCAGCGCGCTTGGCACCCGCAGTGACCTGCACGGCGCTGTAGCCGTCGATCTCGTCGGTCTTGATCTGGGTGATGCGATTGGCGGAGGCCTCGATCAGGGTCACCGGGACGGAACGACCGTCTTCGGTGAACAAGCGGCTCATGCCGGCCTTGCGGCCAATGATTCCGATAGTCATGTCAGGCCCCTCAGCTGAGCTTGATCTGGACATCGACGCCCGCCGCCAACTCAAGTTTCATGAGGGCGTCGACGGTCTTGTCGTTGGGGTTGACGATATCGAGGACGCGCTTGTGGGTGCGGGTCTCGTACTGGTCGCGGGCGTCTTTATCGACGTGCGGCGATACCAGGATGGTGTAGCGTTCGATGCGGGTCGGCAGCGGGATCGGGCCGCGCACCTGGGCGCCGGTCCGCTTGGCTGTCTCGACGATTTCGCTTGCGGAACGATCAATGAGGCGATGATCGTAAGCCTTCAGCCGAATTCGGATTTTTTGATCCGCCATGGCGAATATCCTTTGGTTAAAGAGCGCCGGGAACAGGAACTTAGGTCCAATTCCCCGTTGAAATAGTACGGTGGCCACGCAG
>JBBRXD010000022.1:0-16902 GCA_038248775.1 Lysobacterales bacterium
CCACGGTGATCCACTCCATCCACCCTGACAATACGGCTTCGCAGGCCTTGGCAGCGCGCCTGGGTGCCAGCAATGGCGGACCTGGCAAGCTGCCCGCGCCCTTCGACAACGAACCGATCGATATCTGGTCGCAGACCCGCGAGAAATGGCAGGCGCGCCGCGCCGAAAGGGCATGAGCTGATGGACGCGGTGACGGTTTACGGGATGAAGGCTTCGGGCAACTGCTTCAAGGTGCGATTGGCTCTGGAACAGACGGGCCGAGCTTATCGATGGGTCGAGGTGAATAGCGCGGTGGGAGAAACACGCACACCGGAATACCTGGCAAAAAACCCCAACGGCAAGGTCCCGCTTCTCGAGCTTGCCGATGGCCGAGTGCTCGCCGAATCCAATGCCATCCTGTGCTTCCTGGCCGAGGGTTCGCCCCTGCTGCCGTCGGACCCCTGGCAGCGCGCGCAAGCCTTGCAGTGGATGTTCTTCGAACAATACAGCCACGAGCCCTACATCGCCGTCGCCCGCTTCATCATGGGCTGGCTGCCCGAAGACAGCGCGCGCCGGTCGGAACTGCCGCGCCTGCGCGAGCGTGGCTACCAGGCGCTGGACGTGATGGAAAAACAACTGGCCCGGCAGGATTTCCTGGTCGATGCGGGCTACAGCGTGGCCGATATCGCGCTGTATGCCTACACGCACGATGCTTACCGGGGCGGCTTCGATCTTGCATCCTTTCCCGCCATCCGTGCCTGGCTGGCGCGGGTCGAGGCCACGCCGGGCTTCGTGCCACACAGCTACTGATCGCCTTCGCCGACCAAACCACCTATTCCCACGCATTCCTGGAATCAAAAATGTCCGCCCACGCACCCGTTATCCCCGCGCGCCATAAGAACGTCAACCGCGCGCAGGTGTGCGACGAGAATTTCCAGGAATTCGTCCGTGGCTGGAACGGCCGACCAGCGCGCAAGCCGCAGCTGGATGCACCGGTGCTCCCAGGCAGCGAATGCAGCGCGGCCGACTTCCTCGAACTGTTCGAGTCGCAGCTGGTTTCGCGCCACCTGGACTTGATGGCGCGCGTGTTGCGCGTGCAACAGAAGGTCTTCTACACGATCGGTTCGTCCGGACACGAGGGCAACGCGATGGTCGCCCGCCTGGCGCGGCATACCGATCCCGCGTTCCTGCACTATCGTTCTGGCGGATTCATGGCCGAGCGTTTCCGCAAGCTGCCGGGTATGGATCCGATCATGGATTCAGCGCTTAGCTTCGCGGCCAGCAAGGAAGATCCGATCTCCGGCGGCCGGCACAAGGTTTGGGGCAGCAAACCGCTCTGGGTCTTGCCGCAGACCTCTACCATCGCGTCCCACTTGCCCAAGGCGCTCGGGACGGCAGTCGCCATCGAACAAGCGCGTCGCATCGGCCATCGCTTGCCGATCCCCGCTGACTCGATCGCCATCTGTTCATTCGGTGACGCGTCCAGCAACCACGCCACGGCCCAGACGGCCTTCAATGCCGCAGCCTGGACCGCATACCAGCAACTTCCCGCGCCCGTGCTTTTTGTCTGCGAAGACAACGGCATCGGAATTTCCGTCAAGACGCCTGAAGGCTGGGTTGCCAGCAATTTCCGCCAGCGCCCGGGCCTGGACTATTTTTTCGCCGACGGCCTCGACCTTGCCACGGGCTACGGCCAGGTCGCGCGCGCCGTCGAACATTGCCGCAAGACACGCCGACCGACTTTCCTGCACCTGCGTACCACGCGAGTCATGGGCCATGCCGGCACCGACTTCGAAATAGAATGGCGCAGCTTCGAGGAGTTGATGGCGGTGGAGGCGAGTGATCCGCTGTTGCGGTCCGCGGCCATCGCGCTCGAGTCGGGCCTGATGACGGCCGATGACGTGCTGGGACTTTATGAGTTCACGCGGGTCAAGTGTTTTGCCGCCGCCGAAGAGGCCGACCGCCGCCCGAAACTCGACAGCCTGGCCGACATCATCAAGCCCCTGGCGCCGAGTTCGCCCGCAGCCGTGGCTACCGAGGCAACTCGGGCCGATTTCGCCGAGCGTCGCCTGGCGGTATTCGGCAGCGAGGCAAAACTTCCTGAAAACCAGCCGCCCCGACACCTGGCCGTGCTCATCAACAACACGCTGCATGACCTGTTCTGCAAGTATCCCGAGGCCCTCTTGTTTGGCGAGGACGTGGCGCAGAAGGGTGGCGTGTACACCGTAACCAAAGGCTTGAACAAGGCCTTCAAGGGAGCGAGGGTGTTCAACACGCTGCTCGACGAGACGATGATCCTGGGCCTGGCGCAGGGTTTCGCCAACATGGGCATGTTGCCTTTCCCGGAAATCCAGTACCTCGCGTATTTCCACAATGCCTGCGACCAGATCCGTGGCGAGGCTTGCTCGCTGCAGTTCTTCTCCAACGACCAGTACCGCAACCCGATGGTGATGCGCATCGCTTCGCTGGGCTACCAGAAGGGCTTTGGCGGCCATTTCCACAATGACAACTCGATCACTGCGCTGCGCGACATTCCCGGGCTTGTCGTCGGCTGCCCGAGCCGCGGAGATGACGCGGCGATGATGCTGCGCACGATGAGTGCGATGGCGAAAGTGGATGGCAGGGTCTGTGCATTCCTCGAACCCATAGCCCTGTATATGACCAAGGACCTCCATGAGCCCGGGGATGGCTTGTGGCAGGCGACCTATCCGCCGCCCGACCAGGCCTTGTTGCCCGGCGAGGAGCGCGTCTACGGGATCGAGGCCGAGGACCTGGTCATCTTTACCTTCGGCAATGGCGTGCCGATGAGCCTTCGGGCAGCCCGGGAGATCGAGAAGCGCCAGGGCTGGAAGGTGCGGGTCGTGGACCTGCGCTGGCTGGTACCCTTGAACGATGCCGCGATCGGCAGGCATGCCGCCGCCTGCAAGCGGATGCTGGTGGTGGATGAAGGCCGGCGCAGCGCCGGGGTGGGCGAAGGCATCATCACGGCCGTGGTCGAGGCCGGTCATGGCGCCAAGCCCTTGCGAAGGGTAGTGGGCGTCGATACCTTCACCCCGCTGGCCGGAGCGGCCCTGCTGGTCCTGCCCGGTGAAGCAGACATCATCGCGATGTCCGGTACACTGACCTGACGCCGTTACCCTTTTGAGGCGAAGACCCCCGCGCCTGCTTGACCTATACTGAACGCATGAGCCAGACCCGGCCCCAGACTATCCTTTTCGCAGACGTCAGCGGAAGCACCCGTCTTTTCGAGACGAAGGGCGACGTTGAAGCACGTCGACTGATTGCCGCAGTGCTCGATGCGCTCAGCATCGTCTGCGTGGGCCACGGCGGCCGCGTGATCAAAACCATCGGTGATGAGATCATGTGCACGTTGCCGACCGCGATGTCGGGACTGCTGGCGTCCTGCGACATGCAGCGCAAGATGTCGCGCGACATCAATTTCGTGCGGGAAAACCTCGCGGTGCGCATTGGTTTCCACCACGGCAATGCCCTGGATGAGAACGACGACGTCTTTGGTGATGCGGTGAATGTCGCCGCGCGGATGACGTCATTGGCCAAGCGCGAGCAAATCGTCAGCACGGCTTCCACCGTGAACGGCCTGACCGGAACCCGCCTGCCTGAAACGCGGGGCCTGGGCCGCGCCCGGGTCAGCGGCAAGTTGTTGCCGATCGAAATCGTGGACGTCGTGTGGCAGGAAGATACGTCCGGCATGACCATGGTGCAGAGCGCGATACGGATTGGCGATGCTGCACCCGCGGGTGCCACGTTGACTTTGCGCCACCGCGGCAAGCTGATCGAACTGACCGAGAATTCCGAGCCCTTCATGATGGGTCGGGAAGTCAGCAACAACCTGGTAGTCGAGGCTGACTGGGTCAGCCGCACCCACGCGCAAATCGAATTCAAGCGCGGCCACTTCATGATTACCGACCGATCAACCAATGCCACCTACGTGGGCATCGGCCAGGATCCGGAACTGCGCTTGCACCGCGACGAGGTGCACCTGCGCACGTCCGGGACCATCAGCATGGGCCAGGCCGCGTCGGCCAACACCCACGATCTGATCCATTTCAACGCCGGGTAAGCGGCGCCGAACAAGCCTCGCGCAGGTTCAGCCTCCGCGTTCGGCTTTGATCGATATGCCCTGCGGTGCCGGCTTCGTGCCGGGCGCTGCCGTGCCCGGGCGCGAAGGCAGGGGCTGGTAGCCGAATACGCCACGCAACAGTCGCTCGCTGCCGGCGTAATCGGCTGCGGTTGCCGGCACGAACTGGGTAGCGCCCAGTTCATTGATCACGTCATACAGGCTCTTGTCCTTATGCAGGCGCAACAGCGCTTCGGCAACCTTCTTGCGCACGTCCATCGGCACTTTCGGGCTCGCCGAGAAGGCACGACCGATGAAGTCACGCGATGTCGCCACTGGAACCAGGTTGGGATAGGTCTGGGCGATATAGCCCGGCACCATCGCGGCTTCGGTTTCACCGGCGAAGACCATTTCGACGCCGTCCTTCCAGCTGGCGGCGACGGACTGGATTTCCGGTTGGGCGATGGGATTCTTGTACAGCTCGCCCAGCAGCAGGTAGCCCAGGCTGGGCGCCGACATGCTGGCAATGCGTCGGCCGATCAGGCCGTTGGCGCCTGCATCGGCGTTGGATGAATCCACGAGCAAGGTGAACTTGGTCGGGTCGAGGACGCGCGCCAGCGGCGTGAAGCGCTGGCGATTGGCCCGGTAATCGGTGAAATGGGCTTCCTCGAACGCGAAGTCGGTGGCCGCGCCACCGCGCATGTCGCGCCAGTAGACGTGGTAGTTGCCAGCAGTCTTCAGGATGAAGCGATGACCCGTGGCCTTCGACAGATAGGCGAGCAGGGGACGATAAACGTCCTGTGCCTGGGCTGGCGGATAATTCGGTTCGACCGTGACGGTGAAATCAGCCGCCTGCGCCGCCACCGAGGTTAGCAGCGAAAGGAACAGGCCCAACGAGACTGTTTTTCTATGGTTCATGATTGAGTTACCTCCATAACCGGGTATAGCAGACTAATCACGGTTCGCCAACGCAAGTTACATCGCGCCGTGAGTCGCGTCACACAGGTCGTTGCAGGCCTGTCGAAAGTGTTAGTGCAGTCACAAGCTTTTCTCCGGCACGAATCAACTGGTCGGCATGGTCGAGTTGCACTACGGCAAGGGCCTGGGCTCGATCGGGCGCCACGCAAATCAGTTGACCACCTTGTTCATCTTGCTGCGTCGACAAGACCATGCCTTCGTGCAGGTCGAAGCCTGCGAATCTCGCCAAGCCCCTGCGGGCCTTACCCAGGTAGTGGGTTCGTGCCACGATTTCCTGGCCGGGGTAGCACCCCTTTTTCAAACTGAACGCGCGCAGCCTGTCCAGCGAGAGCATTTGCGGCGTCCATGCTTCCACCTGGTCCGGTCCAAGGCGAGGCAAGCCATGCGCCAGGTCCAGTGCAATCCATCTTGCGTCTGAATCGGGGCCGGGCGATGCAAGGGCCGCATCGTCAGACGCAAGCACGAACAGATGCCGCGCGCTTTGATCACCGCTCATGTCCAGTTGCCAGCCGGCATGTCGATCGCCGATCGCCATATCGCGGGAATTCGTGGCCGGCATACCGTTTGGAAATCCCGATGCGCAGGAAAATTCGTCGGCGTGGCGTAGCGAGACCTTGCTGCGGAACACGTAACGCTGGAGTCGATCGCGCAATTCAGGCGCCGAGAAATCCGGCAGCAACGCCAAATACATGCCTGGCTCGGCATGAAGCAGCGCAAACAGGGCGATTACGCGTCCCTTTGCATTCAGCCAGCCGTTCCATTGCCACGATCCGGATGCAAGGGCACTGACGTCATTCATCGTCTGCGCTTGCAAGAATGTGCACGAATCCGGGCCTTCCAGCGCCAAAACAGAGTACCCAGACAGCCTGGGCAGCGAGCCCGGCACGCAATTTGCCTTGAACGTCACGGGGTCGGGACTTAACATATGCGCATGGTTTCCACGAAGCAGATCATAGGGCAAAGCCCTGCATCAGCCGAGCCTGGGGCTGCGGTCGAGAATCAGGACCCGGTTGCGGCCGAGTCTGGCACGGTCGCTGCCGATGCAGCGCTGCTCAAGCCCGCCCGGCCCGCCCTGGACCCGACCCGTTATGGCGACTGGGAAAAGAACGGACGCTGCATCGATTTCTGACCCGGCATTTTAAGCCGGTACCTCCCAACCCTCCAAGAGCCCAAACACATGGCTGCTCAGCAACGACCCCTGTCCCCGCATCTGCAGATCTACCAGCCGCAACTGACGTCGGTCCTGTCCATCCTGCATCGCGCGACGGGTGTGTTCCTCGGGTTTTCCGCCTTCGCCCTGGTCGTGTGGTTGTTCGCCGTCGCGGGCGATGGCGAAAGCCTGACCCGTTTCAATGCGCTCGCTGCTTCGCCGTTGGGAGTGGCCTTCCTGCTGGCGGCCACGGCCTCGCTTTCGTATCACTTGCTAAACGGCATTCGGCATTTGCTGTGGGATATCGGCTGGGGCTTCGAGTTGCCTAAAGTTTATGCCAGTGGCTGGACTGTGGTCGCGCTGGCGGTCGTGCTGACCGCCATCGTCGCCTATCTCGGCTTCAATGCCGGAGGTACGCCATGAGATTTCGTCATCCGCTGGCTGTGGCGCGCGGTCTGGGTTCAGCCAAGGACGGAGTCGGCCACTGGTGGGTGCAACGGCTTACGGCGATGGCGCTGTTGCTGCTCGCGCCCTGGTTCGCCTTGCTGGTGCTGGGCCTGATCGGTGCCGACCACTACACCGTTCGACAGACCTTGGCGCACCCCCTCAACGCATCCCTGCTGCTGGCCTTCGTGCTGTCGCTTTTCTGGCATGCGCAGCTGGGCCTGCAGGTGGTGATCGAGGACTACGTCCACGGCAGGCTGGAAATCGCCCTTCAAGTCGCCATCAAGTTCGCCTACGCCTTCGGTGCACTGGCCTCCGTGATTGCTATTGGCCGCATCGCCTTCACCGCCTGAGCCCCCAATGAACACTGCCTACAAGATCACCGAACACCAGTACGACATGATCGTGGTCGGCGCCGGCGGCGCGGGCCTTCGCGCCACGCTCGGCCTTGCTGCCAAGGGCCTGCGAACCGCTTGCCTGACCAAGGTATTCCCGACCCGCTCGCACACCGTGGCTGCGCAAGGCGGAATTTCCGCCGCGCTCGGCAATATGGGCGAAGACGACTGGCGCTACCACTTCTTCGACACGGTGAAGGGCAGCGACTGGCTGGGTGACCAGGACGCGATTGAATACATGTGCCGCGAAGCCATTCCGGCCATCATCGAACTCGAGCACTACGGCGTGCCGTTCTCGCGCACCGACGAGGGCAAGATCTACCAGCGCCCGTTCGGCGGCATGACCACCCGCTACGGCGAAGGCCCGCCGGCGCAGCGCACCTGCGCTGCCGCTGACCGCACCGGCCACGCAATCCTGCACACGCTCTACCAGCAATCGCTCAAGCACGATGCGCAGTTCTTCATCGAATATTTCGCGCTTGACCTGATCATGGATTCTGAAGGTGCCTGCCGTGGTGTGCTGGCCCTGGACATGAGCGATGGCACGCTGCACCTGTTCCGCGCGCATGGCACCGTGCTGGCAACAGGCGGCTATGGCCGCGCCTATTTCTCGGCGACCTCGGCGCACACCTGCACGGGCGATGGCGGCGGCATGGCGCTGCGTGCGGGCTTGCCGCTGCAGGACATGGAATTCGTGCAATTCCACCCGACCGGCATCTATGGCGCGGGCTGCCTGATCACCGAAGGCGTGCGCGGAGAAGGCGGCATGCTGCGTAATTCCAGCGGCGAGCGCTTTATGGAGCGCTACGCGCCGAGCGTTAAGGACCTGGCGCCGCGCGACATGGTCAGCCGCGCGATGACAATTGAAATCCGCGAAGGACGCGGCGTGGGCCCCAAGAAGGATCATATCCATCTCGACCTGACCCACCTGGATCCCGCGATCATCCACGAGAAGCTGCCGGGCATCGCCGAGACCGCGAAGATTTTTGCCGGTGTTGATGTAACGCGACAGCCAATTCCGGTGCTGCCGACCGTGCACTACAACATGGGCGGCCTGCAGACCAACTACCACGGCGAAGTGGTCACATTGAAGGACGGCGATCCCAATACCGTCGTACCGGGCCTGTACTCGATTGGCGAAGCCGCCTGCGTGTCGGTGCACGGCGCCAATCGCCTGGGTTCCAATTCCTTGCTCGACCTGGTGGTCTTCGGGCGCGCGGTGGCGAATCGTTGCGGTGAAACCATCAAGCCGGGCGCATCGCACAAGTCGCTGCCGGCCTCGGCCTGCGACAAGTCGATTGCGAACCTTGATATGTTGCGCCATGCCAATGGCGGCACGCCGACCGCAGTCATTCGCGACAACATGCAACACATAATGCAGAACGATGCGGCCGTGTTCCGGACCGGCGAAACCTTGCAGCAAGGCGTGGCGAAGATCACCGAGGCATTCCGTTCGTTCGAGGACGTGAAGGTCAGCGACCGGTCGCTGATCTGGAATTCGGACCTGATCGAAACCATGGAACTGCAAAACCTGCTGGGCCAGGCCGTGGCCACGATGGCGTCGGCTGAAAACCGCAAGGAATCGCGTGGCGCGCATGCCCGCGAAGACTTCGGCAGCCGCGACGACGTTGACTGGATGAAGCACACGCTGTGCTGGGTGGACGAGCTCGGCGGCACGAAAATCGACTATCGCCCGGTGCACCTGAGCGTGCTCAGCAGCGACGTCAACGTGATTCCCCCGAAAGAACGCAAGTACTGAGAACCAGCACGATGGCCGAGTTCACCCTTCCCAAGAATTCCAAGGTCCGCAAGGGCAAGCATTTCGCCGCGCAGACCGGCGCGAAGAACGTGCGCAGCTTCAAGATCTATCGCTGGAATCCAGACGATGCCGAGAACCCGCGCACCGATACCTACGACGTGGACCTGGACACTTGCGGTCCGATGGTCCTGGACGCGCTGATCAAGATCAAGAACGAAATGGACCCGACGCTGACTTTCCGGCGTTCCTGCCGCGAGGGAATCTGCGGTTCCTGCGCGATGAACATCGATGGCACCAATACCCTTGCCTGCACCAAGGGCATCGACGAATGCGGCAAGAAGGAAGTGCCGATCTATCCGCTGCCGCACATGCCGGTGGTGAAGGACCTGGTGCCCGACCTCACCCAGTTTTACGCCCAGTACGCCTCGATCAAACCCTGGCTGCGCACGCAGAGTTCGCCGCCGGCGGCAACCGAACGGCTGCAGTCGAAGGAAGACCGGGCCAAGCTCGATGGCCTTTACGAATGCATCCTTTGCGCCTGCTGCAGCACCGCCTGCCCGAGTTATTGGTGGAATGGCGATCGTTACCTTGGCCCTGCGGTCTTGTTGCAGGCCTATCGCTGGATCATCGATTCGCGCGACGAAGACACGGGCGTGCGCCTGGATGACCTGGAAGATCCGTTCAAGCTCTATCGCTGCCACACCATCATGAACTGCACGCGGACCTGCCCAAAGGGATTGAACCCGGCCAAGGCGATCGGCGAGATCAAGCAATTGATGCTGCACCGGCGCGGCGCCTGATCGGCCGGACCTGGAAGGTCCTTGGGTGATGGACGACGTTGAAATCCGCAAGCTTCGCTGGCGATGCCGGCGCGGCATGCGCGAACTGGACCAGCTGATGCTGCGCTACCTCGACCAGCGATGGCCCGGGGCGGATGATGCCGAAAGAGGGCGATTCCTACGCCTTCTCGATTGCGAGGACGATAAGCTTTGGCAATGGTGCATGGGCCGCGAACGGCCTGCCGATCCGGAGTTGCAGTCCATTGTCCAAGTCATCGTCGAGCTTCCTCATTGACTGGCGCCCCTCGCGCCTGCTGGGCGCGGCCCATGGCGTGCTGGTGCTACTTGCCGGTTTATCCCTCTTCCTGAGCGCCTTGCCAACGCTCGCCTGCTGGCTGGGCACCCTGGTCATCGCCGTGTCTGCAGGGTCGGCCATCAGGCGGATGGTGGCCCGGCCGGCTGAGGTCCTGCGCATCGCCGGGGACGGAAGCTGGGTGGTTTTGCTGCGCGTCGGCCGGCCGCCGTGCCTGTTCTCCAAGGCCCAATTACGAGTGCGCGGTCCCATGGCCTTGCTGCGAGCCCGTGACGGTGCTGGCGGCACAGTCCAATGGAACTGGTGGCCCGATACCCTGCCAGCCACCGCCCGTCGGCAACTTCGGCTGGCATCGGGCAGTCCAATCGGCAATTCCGGCCCCGCTCTTGCGACAATGTCGGGCTGAGCCACCAAGGATGTCCATGTTCCAACCCCTGTCGTTCTCCATCGGTCTGCGCTATTTGCGCGCCAAGCGCCGCAATGGATTCATTTCCTTTATCTCGCTGGCGTCCATCCTCGGCATCATGATCGGGGTGATGGCGCTGATCACCACTATTTCAGTGATGAACGGCTTCGGGGAGGTTTTGCGCGAACGGATCCTCGGCATGGTCTCGCATGCCACCATCGACGGGCTGGACGGCCCGCTGGTCAATTGGCAACAGGCCATAGACGTCAGCAAGAAGGACCCCCGCGTGCTGGGCGCCGCGCCCTACGTGCAGACCGAAACACTCCTGCAGGGGTCGCGACGCCAGGGTGCATTGATCCGCGGCGTGCTGCCAGCCTACGAGCCCGCAGTGTCGATCCTTGGCGAAAAGATGAAGCAGGGCAGGCTCGACGACCTGCAGCCGGGCAAGTACCGGATCATCCTGGGCAAGGAGCTGGCGCAGATGCTTGGCGTCGGCGTGGGCGATTCGGTCAACGTCTTCGTGTCCGAGGCCACCGTCACGCCGATCGGTCCCATTCCCCGTGCGCGGCGCTTTGAAGTCTCGGGCATCTTCGAGGTTGGCGCGCAGGAATATGACTTCGGGCTTGCAGTCATCCACCTCCAGGATGCGCAACGCCTGATGCGCATGGGCGATGGCGTAACCGGCGTTCGCCTGAAGCTCGACGATATCTGGGATTCCTGGTCCGTGGCACGCAGCCTCGCCAACCAGTTGGATGGCATGTATCGCGTCCGCGACTGGACCCGCGACCACGAAAACTTCTTCCGATCGCTGAAGATGGAAAAGACCATCATGTTCGTCTTGCTGTCCCTGGTCATCGCGATCGCTGCGTTCAACCTGGTTTCATCGCTGGTGATGCTGGTGCAGGACAAGCAGGCCGACATCGCCATATTGCGGACGCTTGGCCTGTCACCGGGATCGGTGATGCGGGTATTCATGGTGCAAGGCACGGTTATCGGCGTCGTGGGTGTTGCGCTGGGCGTGGTCAGCGGTGTGCTGCTTTCGCAAAACCTTTCCATCATCGTCAAGTTCGTCGAAGGCCTTACCGGCAGCGAGCTGATGCCAGCCGACGTTTATTACATCAGCGGCGTGCCGACTTCGATCGAACCCTACGATGTTGCGCTGATCGCAGCGATCGCCCTGGTCATGTGCCTGCTGGCAACCATCTATCCGGCCTGGCGCGCTGCGCGCACCGACCCGGCATCGGCGCTGCGTTATGAGTGAGGCCACCAGCATGGACAGCGTTATCCGTTGCACCCAGTTGGGCAAGACCTATCGCGAGGGCAGCCTGGTAACCCCCGTGTTCGCAGGTCTCGACCTGGCCGTTGCGCGTGGCGAGACCGTCGCCATCGTCGGCGCGTCGGGGGCGGGCAAGAGCACCTTGCTGCACCTGTTGGGCGGGCTCGACAGCGCGACCTCGGGCGAGGTCATTGTCGATGGCCAGGCCATCTCCGCGTTGCCCGAAAAAGCGCGCGGCCTGTTGCGTAACCGCGCGCTCGGCTTCATCTACCAGTTCCACCACCTGTTGCCGGAATTCACGGCACTGGAAAACGTGATGATGCCGCTGCTGATCCGTGGCGACAGTGTGTCTGCCTGCCGGCCGGAAGCCCGCGCATTGCTCGAACGTGTAGGCCTGGGCCATCGGCTGGGCCACAAGCCCGGTGAACTGTCCGGCGGTGAACGCCAGCGCGCGGCAGTCGCGCGTGCATTGGTCACGCGACCAGCTTGCGTACTGGGCGACGAACCGACCGGCAATCTGGATGAGAAAACGGCGGCTTCGGTTTTCGAACTGCTTTTGGAACTCAACCGCGAAATCGGCACGGCGCTGGTCATGGTGACCCACGATCGTCGCCTCGCGCGCAAGCTCGACCGCACCCTGGAACTCACCCAGGGCAAATTGCAGACGCTCGGCCCGAACGACTAGGCCGATGAACTGGCGAACGCCGCTCCCGCCCCTCGGAATGACGGTGGCGGTGGCGGTACTCGCCGGTGTGTCTGCCGTGCAGGTACTGCCCTGGTTGCCGCCCCTGTGGGCGAGCGCCGCGCTTCTGATCGCGTCCCTCATCCTGTACCGCCAATCCGACTGCAACCGACTGGCAGGCGCAGTGCTGTTCGGGATTGCCTGGGCATGCCTGGTCGGGCAATCGGTGATGGAATCGCGCCTGCCAATCTCGCTTTCGCGCAATGATTTCCAGATTGAGGGTCGGGTCCTTGGCCTTCCGCAGCGCGAGGATGAGTCAACACGTTTCGATTTCAGGATAGAAAATGGAAGTAGCGGCGCGCCAGTTGGCGAGCGGGTAAGGCTGGGTTGGTATGGCCAGGCAGTGCCGAAAATAGAACCAGGCAGTCAATGGTCGTTGAAAGTGCGCCTCAAGCGTCCATTGGGCGTCCTCAATCCCGGTGGTCGCGACTTTGAACGCAGCGCACTTGCCATGCGCATCGCCGCGACCGGTTACGTGCGTGAGCCGGGCCACGCCAGACAGTTGCAATCGGGTCGAGGCGTTGACCGCTTGCGCGACCGGATTTCTGTGCGCATCGCGCAGGCATTGCCCGACGGACATGGCCGTTTCGTGCAGGCGCTGGCCGTCGGTGATACCCGGAATATCGAAGCTGGCGACTGGGAAGTCCTGCGCGCGACAGGATTGACCCACCAGATTGCAATTTCGGGATTCCACGTCGGCATGGTCGGTGGCCTTGGCGCATTGCTCATGTCGGCATTGTTTCGTGTCTTTCCCGGGTGGGGCAGGCGCTTGCCGAGGCCGCAGGCGACTGCCTTGTCGGCGATGGTGTTCGCGTTCGGATATACCGCGCTGGCAGGCTTCGCACTGCCGACTGTTCGTACCTGGCTGATGATCGCAGTCGTGCTTTCGGCGCGGCTGCTGCGACGACCGCAGTCGGGTGGCGAGTCTTTCGCGCTTGCGCTGGTCGCCGTGCTGTTGCTTGATCCGCTAAGCGTGCTTGCGCCGGGCTTCTGGCTGAGCTTTGTCGGTGTCGGCTGGCTGATCTGGTGTCTTCCGCAATCGCGTGATACCGGGCACGTCCGCAATTTCCTGCAGGCACAGGGCGTGGCAATGCTTGGGTTGCTTCCGCTGACAGTCTGGTTTTTCGGGCAGGCGTCCATTCCCGGCCCCATGGCAAACCTGCTGGGTATACCGGTCATCAGCCTTTGCGTCGTGCCGTTGGCATTATCGGGTTTGTTGCTGTCGACAATTTCCGAAACCGCTGCAAACCTATGCTGGCAGGTATCTGCCTGCGTGATGGACTGGCTCTGGCGCGCTCTGGAGGCCATGGCCGACTGGCCCGGCTCAACGATGTGGCTGGCAGAGCCGGGCTTCGCCGCATTGGCGCTGGCTTGCCTTGCCGCCTTCTGGTTGTTGCTGCCTCGCGGTACACCCGGGCGAGCGTTGGCCTGCCTGTTGTTCTTGCCTATGTTGTGGCCAGACCGGAATCCGCCGGTGCCCGGGCAGGTTGATATCCAGGTCATTGACGTAGGACAGGGCCTGTCGGTGCTGGTGCAAACCGCATCGCACAGTTTGCTTTTCGATGCAGCAGCGGCAAGTCCGCGTGGCCTGGACATGGGCGAGGTGACAGTCGTCCCAGCCTTGCACGCGCTGGGGGTGCCGCGTCTCGACACCTTGCTGATCAGCCATGGCGACAACGACCATAGCGGTGGAATGCAGGCAGTCATTCGCGCCTATCGCGGGGTTCGCGTGCTCGGTGTAGAAGGTTGGGCCCGACCTGGCATGGGCCTGTGCCAGGCGACCCAGGCATGGCAGTGGGATGGGGTCAACTTCACTGTCCTGCATCCTCCGCCCTTGTTTCCCTACCTGCGCAACGACAGTTCCTGCGTTCTGCGAATTGAATCAGGTGGCAGGGTTGCCTTGTTGCCTGGCGACATCGGCAAGCAGGTGGAAGCGCGCCTGCTGAACGCGCATCCGGACGGACTTCGGGCCGATCTGCTGCTCATCCCCCATCACGGCAGCCTGACCTCTTCCAGCGACGCGTTCATCCACGCAGTGGCACCGCGATGGGCAGTGGTCAGCGCCGGTGCCGAGAATCGCTTCGGCTTGCCTCGCGAAGAGGTTCTGGATCGCTACGCCCGGGCCGGATCGACGGTTCTCAATACCGCCAGCGCCGGCGCAATTGCGTTCCGGCTGGATGCGTCGGGTGCGCAGCTCGTTTCCGAGCGTCGGCGCGATCGGCCGCGCTACTGGCGGGAACCCGGCAACCCCGGCTCAGGCTATGCTATCGACAATCAAACAAATGACAGGTGAGGCGTGCTGGAACTGATCAAGGCGGGTGGCCTGGTAATGGTGCCGATCCTGCTGCTCGCGGTGCTGGCGCTGGCCATCATCATCGAGCGGTTCTGGAGCTTGCGCAGCAAGGAAGTGTTGCCGCCGGGGCTTGGCGCCGAGGTGCGGGAATGGGCTCGTGGCCGCCAGCTCGATCCCCAGCACATCGACGTCCTGCGCAGGAACTCCCCCTTGGGCGAGGTACTCGCAGCCGCCCTGGATGTTCGCTACCGTCCTCGCGAATTGATCAAGGAGCGGGTGGAGGACGTGGGGCGCCACGTGGCGCACCACATGGAGCGTTTCCTGAACACGCTCGGCACCATCGCCAGCGTGTCGCCATTGCTCGGCTTGCTGGGGACCGTGTTCGGCATGATCCAGATGTTCCTGAAAATCCTGACCACTGGCGTGGGCGACGTGAACCAGTTGGCTGGCGGCATTGGCCAGGCCCTGATCAGCACTGCTGGCGGCCTGTGCGTGGCAATCCCCGCCGTTATGTTCCACCGCTACTTCCGCGGCCGCATCGCCGAATACGTGATCGAGATGGAAAAATCGGCCATCGCCTTGCTCGACACGATAGATGAAGGCATCGTACCCGCCGCGAAACCCTCGCGCCGAAGGAGCGATGCGTGAAACTGGGTAACCCGGGCGCCAACGACGAGCCGGAAATCAACCTGGTCTCGTTGATCGACGTGCTGTTCTGCCTGATCCTGTTCCTGGTCCTGACCACCAGCTTCAACCAGCGCGCCGCCCTGAAGTTGCAGTTGCCGCAAGCACAGGCAGGCATCGTGCCGGATGAGGGCACGCCCCTGATTGTGCTGGTGGACATGGAGGGAAAGTTTTTCGTCGGCAACAATGAAGTCGCCAAGACCGATGTGGTTTCCCTCAAGGAAGCGATCGCGAGGGCCGCCGGCGATGACCGTGGGCAACCCGTGATCCTTCGTGCCGACGGCCGCACGCCGCACCAGGCCGTGGTGACCGCGATGGATGCATTGGGGCAGCTCGGCTTCCAGAAGCTGTCCATCGCCACGACGCCCGAGCAACGCAAACCGTGAGTCCCATGCCGCCGACCGCCTGGCAGACCTATCGGCGGCTGCTGTCGTATGCCAAGCCGTACCGGATATTCCTGGCCGCAGCCTTTGTGGGCATGGTGCTGGAAGCAGGTTCCGCGGGACTGTTCGCCAAGTTGATGGAACCGATAGTCAACGAGACCTTCGTCGCCCGTGACCCCGGCGTCCGCTGGACCTTGCCACTGATGATCCTCGGCCTGTTCCTGATACGCGGCATGGCCACCTACGTCACCGATTACGGCATGGCCCGGGCTGGTCGTAGCGTCGTGCGTGACTTGCGGAGCGCACTGCTTTCCAAATTCCTGCGGCTGCCCAGCTCGCGCTTTGATCGCGAGCCGGTCGCCGCCATGGTGTCGCGACTGAACTACGATACCGAGCAAGTGACCCAGGCGACCAGCGAAGCGCTGAAGGTGATGATCACCGACAGCCTGACCATCATCGTGCTGCTGGGCGTCATGCTTTACCAGAGCGTGCGCGTGACCTTGGCGATGCTGGTGATCGCGCCCCTGATCGCGGTCATCTCAGCCTATGTTGGCCGTCGTTACCGGAGGATAAATCGCGGTATCCAGACCGGCGTGGCCGACATGGCGCAGGCGGCGGAAGAAGTCCTGTCGGCGCAACAGGAAGTGAAGATCTACGGCGCGCAACAACTCGAGATCGACCGCTATCGCAAGCTCGCAGAGCGCAACCTGCGCCTCAACATCAAGGTCGAGACCACGCGCGCCAGCGCATCGTCGCTGGTGCAGGTGCTGGCTGCCGCCGCACTGGCGGTGATCCTGATCGTGGCAGGCAACGAGGCGATGGCCGGCCGAATGAATGCGGGTAGTTTCGTCTCCGTGATGATGGCGATGATGGCGCTGATTCCATCGCTCAAGCGCATCACCAATATCCAGAGCGCCGTGCAGAAGGGCATCGCGGCATCGGAGCGACTGTTCGCCGTGCTCGACGAGCCCGACGAGGCCGACAGCGGACGGACGCCCCTGCAACGCGCGCGTGGTGAGATCGAATTCGTTGGCGTCGGCGTGCAGTACGACAGCCAGGTCACGCCAGCCCTGCAGGACATCAGTTTTCGCGCATCGCCCGGCACGGTTACCGCGATCGTCGGCCGTTCGGGCAGCGGCAAGTCCACGTTGATCCGAATGCTGCCAAGGTTCTATGAGCCCAGTGCAGGCCAAGTGCTGCTTGATGGCAGACCGATATCCGACTATCGATTGGAAGACTTGCG
>JBBRXD010000023.1:0-16884 GCA_038248775.1 Lysobacterales bacterium
GCAAGCGGCCGATTGGCGTTGCCACTGAAGACAAGAAGATTGTCGTTGCTCATGTGCGTCTTCTTGTCCTGTCCCTGTTTCATTGCAACGATGGCTGGGGCGGTAGGATTCGAACCTACGAAATGCCGGGATCAAAACCCGGTGCCTTAGGCCACTTGGCGACGCCCCAACATTCAATCAAGCGAATCGATTCAACCGGTAACACAGCGCGCCTTGGCCAGGGCATCAAGCAATGGCGAGTGCTGAACTCCCGCAACCACCCTGGATTTGAGCGAGGCAGGCAATCTCGATTGCGCCTGCTTGGCTTCAAACTCAGCGTTGAAGCGGACAAAACAACCGCTTCCGGTGCCGGTCAGGCGGGCCTGTCCGTGCTCCGCCAACGCTGACAATGCCGCATCGACCGCGGGTTGCAGGCGTCGCAAGACCGGCTCGAAGGCATTGCCGAGCGCCGCTCCGGAAACGAAGTCGGCTATTGTCGCCGGGGCCGCATCCCGCGTCAATTCAGGGGCTTGGAACAATTCGCGGGTGGAAGCCCCAACGCCGGGCTCCACCAGCAGGTACCAGGCCGGGGGAAGGGAGATGGGACTGAGGCGCTCTCCGATGCCTTCTGCCCAGGCGTTCCGGCCGAAGATGAACACGGGGACATCGGCCCCCAGCCCGAGACCGATCCTGGCCAACGCCGCTTCGTCCAGGCCCGCACCCCACAACAGATTCAACGCTGCGAGCACGGTGGCCGCATCGGACGACCCTCCCCCGAATCCACCTCCCGCAGGAATGGATTTGTCGGCCAACAGGTCCACGCCCAGCCGCGTGCCCGTGGCTTCCTGCAGGGCGTGCGCCGCCTTGACCAGCAGGTCTTCGGACTCGGGGAACGCCGCCGTGTCCCCGCCGGCTCGTACGATATGCCCGTCGCCCCGGACCCGGAGGTGCACCACATCACCCCAGTCGAGCAGTTGGAATACGGTCTGCAGCTCGTGGTAACCATCGCTGCGACGGCCCACGATCCGCAGGAACAGATTGAGCTTCGCGGGGGCCGGCCAAAGACTCCATCCGTCAGCGTTGCCGGTATTCAAGGCGGGCTCCAGCGTTCGATGACCAGTCGGACGGAAGCATCGGGCTGGGTTGCGAAGACCCGGACGGGCAAGGGCGTGGCGGCATCCGTCCAGCCACGATATTCCACCGACCAGCCTGCCTGCCGGAGCGTAGCCGGCAGCCCGCTGGGGTCGAAATCAAGGTCGGATGCACCCGGGGATCGCGCGCCGCGGACCCAGGACGCCATCGCTGAAAGCGGAATCCGCCAGCCGGTTGCCTCTTGCAACATCGCCTCCGCATCGGCGCCCTGCCGCGTGCCGCCCTCCAGCCCCTCCAGGCTGACCGCCCCGCCCGCCTGGCGTAAGCGCCAGCCTCGACCGGTTATCGGCGCGGAAAGCTTGATGTCGTAGTTCGAGCCGTCCTGCTTCCATTCGATGCGGGCATTGCCCGCATTGCCCGCCGTGCTGATGGCTAGCCGCCCGGTGAAATACCAGGCGGGCTGCGTCGCCAGCATCGATTCGCGCGCGGCCTGGACGGACTCATCGCCCTGCACCCGCGGTCGAACCGGTGTCGGCGCACAGGCTGCCAGCAAAATGCACAGCACGATCGCAATCAGGCCCATGCCGGCCGCTCGGGTGCCCGTGGCCCGCCGTCTTGGAGCCTTGATTTGACAAGAATTGAGCTGGATCATCGGATTGGGGCGCGGGCGGCTTAAAATGGCGGCTGGACTCGAAGGACCCCCGAGCCGCGAAGCTTACCCCATCGCTGCCAACGCCCATGCCCCTGATCGCCTTAGGCCTTAACCACCAGACAGCTCCACTGGCGTTGCGCGAAAAAGTCGCGCTGGAGGCGGCTGCCCTGCCGGCAGCCCTGGCGGAGTTGTCACGGCTGGGCGGCGTGCAGGAGGCAGCGTTGCTGTCGACTTGCAACCGGACCGAGATCTACGCGCAAATTGATGATGGCCAGGAAGCCGCGGTCGGACATTGGCTGGCCCGCCACCATGGCCTGGACCCCGGGATGATCGAAGGCTATCTGTATCGGCACGACGATGCCGAAGCGGTGCGCCATCTGTTCCGCGTCGCTACGGGCCTTGACTCGATGATCGTGGGTGAGCCGCAGATCCTCGGCCAAGTGAAAGAAGCGTGGCAGGCCGCGCGGGATGCGGGCAGCTTGCGCAATCCGCTAGACCGCTTGTTCCAGCAGACTTTCGCCGTCGCCAAGCGAGTGCGCACCGACACCCGTGTCGGCGCACATCCGGTGTCGGTGGCCTTCGCCGCCGTCCGGCTGGCGCGCCAGGTGTTCGCGCGGCTCGACGAAGCCACGGTGCTGCTGATTGGCGCAGGAGACACGATCGAGCTCGCCGCGCGCCATCTGGTGGATGCGAAGGTAAAGCGCTTGCTCGTTGCCAACCGCACCCTGGAACACGCGCAGTCCCTCGCCAGCCGGCACGGCGGCGTCGCCCTGCCACTTTCCGAACTTGGCCGGCATCTTCCCGAAGCCGACATCGTGATCAGCGCCACGGCCAGCCGCCTGCCGGTGCTGGAAAAATCGCAGGTCGCCTCCGCGCTGAAGCAGCGCCGCCAGCGCCCGATGTTCCTGCTCGACCTGGCCGTGCCGCGCGACATCGCCGCGAATGTCGCCGAACTCGCCGACGTGTACCTGTACACCGTGGACGATCTCGAGCAGGTGATCGAGGGCAACAAGGCCTCGCGTCGTGAAGCCGCGCAGCAAGCCGAGGCCATCATCGATATCCAGGTGGAACACTATCTGTCGTGGTGGCAGGCGCAGGGCCGGCAGGACGCATTGAAGCGGTTACGCGCCGATGGTGCGCTGGCTCGCGACGCCGCGCTTTCGAAGGCACAGGAACAACTCGCGCAGGGTGAAGATCCCTCGCAGGTAATGCAGCGCCTTGCGCACCAGTTGACCAATCGTCTGCTGCACGCGCCGACCGCGGCGTTGCGCCAGGCCGCGCTGGACGGCGACAGTGAGTTGCTGCGCGCCGCCGAACGACTCTTCCAGGGCGACGATGACTCCAAACCTTCTTCGTAAGCTCGAAGCACTCGCCGAGCGGCACGAGGAAGTGGGCCGCCTGCTCGCCGACCCCGGCGTTATCTCGGACAACGCCCGGTTCCGCGCACTGTCGCGCGAATATTCGCAGCTTGAACCGGTCGCCAAGGCGCTGGCAGAGCATGACCGCGCGCAGCACGACCTGGCTGGAGCCTTGGCCATGCGTGCGGACGCCGAACTCAGGGAACTGGCCGAGGCCGAAATCCCGGCAGCGCAGGCGCGTATTGCCGAACTCGAATCTTCCCTGGGCGTGCTGCTGATCCCTCGCGATCCCCGCGATGAAGGCAATGTCTTCATCGAGGTTCGCGCGGGCACCGGCGGCGATGAGGCGGCCATCTTCGCCGGCGACCTGTTCCGTATGTACGCCCGCTATGCCGAACGCCATCGCTGGCCGCTGGAAATCCTGTCCTCAAGCCCGGGCGAGCATGGCGGCTACAAGGAAATCATCGCGCGCATCGAAGGCCGCGGAGCTTTTTCGCGGTTGAAGTTCGAGTCGGGCACCCACCGCGTCCAGCGGGTACCGGAGACAGAAGCGCAGGGCCGCATCCACACATCGGCCGCGACCGTCGCGATCCTGCCCGACTACGAAGCAGTGGACGAGGTGGAGATCAATCCGGCCGACTTGCGAATCGATACCTATCGTTCGTCCGGCGCCGGCGGACAGCACGTCAACAAGACCGAGTCGGCCATCCGCATCACGCATGTTCCCAGCGGACTGGTTGTCGAGAACCAGACCGAACGATCGCAACACGCCAACCGCGACAAGGCCATGAAGCGCCTGAAGGCTGCACTGCTCGAACAACAGCGCGCCAAGGCCGAGGCGGAAACAGCGGCATCGCGCAGGCTGCAGGTAGGCAGTGGCGATCGCAGCCAGCGTATCCGTACCTACAGCTTCCCGCAGGGGCGTATCACCGACCACCGGGTCGAGGGCCTGACCCTGTATCGACTTCCCGAGATCCTGGCCGGCGACCTGGACGATCTGGTGGATCGCCTGACCCGCGAGCACCAGGTGGATGAACTCAAGATGCTGACCGAGGCCGCATGAAAACAGAATCCGTTTTCGCCCCGCTCCGGCTTTGCGTGTTGACGGTGTCCGACTCCCGAACCGCCGCAGACGACAGTTCGGGTGATTACCTGGCCAATGCGCTGGTCGAGGCCGGCCACGAGCTGGCGGGACGCGCGTTGCTGCCCGACAACCGATACCAACTACGCGCTTGCCTGTCGCAATGGATCGCCGATGAAGCCGTTGATGGCGTGCTGGTGACCGGTGGTACCGGATTCACCGGGCGGGACTCCACGCCCGAGGCCCTGCTGCCCTTGCTGGACAAGGAAATGCCCGGCTTTGGCGAAATGTTCCGCGCAATCAGCTTCGAGGAAATCGGAACCTCCACGATGCAGTCGCGCGCGTTCGCGGGTCTCGCGAACGGCACTTTCATCTTCTGCCTTCCAGGCTCGACGCCAGCGTGCAGGACGGGCTGGGAGACTTTGATTCGCTTACAGTTGGATGCACGCACGCGGCCGTGCAACCTGGCAAACCTGCGGCCTCGCCTTCGCGAGAGCTGACCTATTCGAGACTGGAGTCCCCGTGAGCAAGTTCAAGAAAAAAGACTACGCCGAGGAACTGGAAAAGCTGCAGCTCGAGCTTGATCGCATGGCGCGTTGGCTGAAACAAACCGGCAAGCGCCTGGTCGTGCTGGTGGAAGGACGCGATACCGCCGGCAAGGGTGGCACTGTTGGGGCGATCGCCGAGCGGATGAATCCACGTCAGTGCCGGGTGGTCGCGCTTTCCAAGCCAAGCGATCGCGAACAATCGCAGTGGTATTTCCAGCGTTACCTCGAACACCTTCCCGCTGCGGGCGAAATCGTGCTGTTCGACCGCAGTTGGTACAACCGCGCGGGCGTCGAGAGGGTAATGGGCTTCTGCACGCCAGAGCAGACAGCTCAGTTTCTCAAGCAGGCACCCGTGGTCGAAAAATCGTTGATCGAGGACGGCATCATCTTGTTCAAGTATTGGCTGGCGGTGGACCAGCAAGAACAGGAAGAGCGATTTGCCGAGCGCGTAGCGGACCCGTTGAAGCGTTGGAAGCTCTCGCCCATCGACCTGGAGGCACGCGAGAAGTACGCAGAGTACGGCAAGGCTCGCGACCTGATGATGGCGGCCACGCACACGCGCCATGCGCCGTGGACGATCGTGGACTTCAACAGCCAGAAGCGCGGCCGCCTCAACCTGATCCGAAACTTGCTTGACCGGCTGCCCGACCTGGAAGTGAAGGAAGAAGCGTTTGTCTTGCCACCCTTGAAATCGAAAATCAGCAAGGAACGTTACGCCGGACCCGTCAAGCCCATCACCGGCAAGTACTGAGCCGCGCGGCTGCCTTCATGCCGCCGGCGGGGACTTCGCGGCGGCGTCCCTGATTTCAGAGGACAGTTGCTCGGAGGTGACCGGGCCGAGGTGGCGCGCCGCGACCTTGCCATCGGGTGCAATCAGGTAGGTCATTGGCAGTCCCCTCGGTGTGTCGAAGTCTGCCGGCGGGTTATAGACATCAATCAGCGCAATCGGATAGGACATGGGATGGTCCCTGAGGAAGGCTTCCATGTCGGCGCGCTCGATTTCCTCGTAGGCAAGTCCGATCACCACGACGTCGTCCCGGGCCTTGTCCATGGCATCGAGGTCCGGGATTTCCTTCAGGCATGGGTTGCACCAGGTCGCCCAGAAATTCACCACCACCCATTTTCCGCGGTGCGCCGCCAGGTCGAAGTCCTGGCCGTCGAAGGTCTTGACGTTAAGCTTGGGATAATCAGGCTTTGCCGCGTCTTCAGCGCCTGCCGGTTGGGCGGGTGCAGCCGTGGGAGCAGCCGCCGAAGCCGCAGGTGCCGCCGGGGTTTGCGGCGATGCGGACTCGGGCTGACAGGCAGCAAGAAAGCAGATCGCAGCAACGAGGACGACTGCGTTTCGCAAGTTCATGGTTTTCCATCCTTCGCAATTTGGGTTTGCAGGAAGCTTCCGACACTGCGCTCGAGCGGTGCCTTGAGCGGTTGCCGAAGGTGGTCGAGCGCAGACATGGAAGCACGCCCCATCGCATCGAGTCGTGAAGGCAGGTCGAGTTCCGCGGTGGGAATGCGCAGGCGCATTCCCTCGTAGATCTCGCCGAGAGGCACCTTGTCCAGGTCGCGCGACAGCAGCCAGGCGCCCGACTCCGAGCGCTGGATGATATTCATCTCGCACAACGCGGAAATCATTTGCTGCAAAAGTTCGTCGGTGAAGCTGGGTTCGCGCTGCTTGATCTGCGCCAAGTGCAGGCCCTGGCCGTCGCGACGCACCTCCTCGAACCTTCCGAGCAGGCGCATCACGGCGTAAATCTCCGAGCCCGGGCTAAGGCGCAGTGCACGCGGCTGGTAGCGAAAGGAAGCGAGCGATGCTGCCAGGGATGCGCCCAGCAACACGACCAGCCAACTGGTATAGACCCAGATCAGGAAAATCGGGATGACGGCGAGCGCGCCGTAGAGTTGTTCGAAGGAGGCATTGCGAAGATAGATAGCCAGCGCCCACTTCAACCACTCGAAAAGAATCGTGGCCAGCAAGCCGCCTGCCATTGCAAATCGCAACACCACGGTGCGGTGCGGAATCAGCCAGTAGGCAGCTGTGAATGCCAGGAATTCGAGCGCATGGGGAAGAAGGCGCAACAAACGGTCGCTCAGGTCCCGGGCCTCCACGCCTGCCAACGCCGGAATGGAAAAAAATGCCGAAGTGGCCGCGATGGCCGCCACGGCAAGCACGGACCCAAGGGTGAGCAGCGTCCAGTACATCAGGAAACGGGTTAGCTTCGGCCGCGCCGACGGCACGCGCCAGATCCGGTTGAAGGCTTGCTCGATGCTCCACATGGTCAACAGGACGGATGCAAACAAGGCGACCACGCCGGTGCTGGACAGCTCGACGGCGCTTTGGGCGAAACCCTGCAGGTACTGCTGCACCGAGCGCGCCGACGAAGGCACGAAGTTGGCAAACAGGAACTCGGTTATCCGACCACTCGAGACCTGGAACTCCGGAAAGGCCGAGAGCACGGCGAACACCACCGCCGAGAACGGGACCAGGGCGAACATGGTCGTGTACGCCAATGCGCCCGCGGACTCGAAACAGCGGTCGTCCATGAATCGGTTCAGCAGGAACCGGCTGAACAAGGTAATTCGCTCGCGATCCACCAGGGCGATCCAGCGGCGCAGGCTTTTCCATGGCGACGTCATTGCTTCCATGGGCAAAGGGTAGCGCAGGCTGGACGGGTATGCCGCATCACGCCGCATCGGCTACGCTTGCCGATCAAGGAGTGCCCATGCCCGACATCCTCATCCTCTATTACAGCCGCAACGGCGCGGTCGCCCAACTCGCCCGCCAGGTGGCGCGTGGCGTGGAGGAAGCCGGGGCGACGGCGCGCCTGCGCACGGTGCCCCCGGTGACGGCAGTCACCCAGCCCCAGGCCGCGGCGGTCCCCGATGACGGCGCGCCGTACGTGGACAAGAAAGACCTGGCTGAGTGCGCGGGCTTGCTGCTGGGCAGCCCGACCCGTTTCGGCAACATGGCCGCGCCGCTCAAGCACTTCCTGGACGGCCTCGGAGCGGATTGGGTAAGCGGCACGTTGGTCGGCAAGCCAGCCGGCGTCTTTACCTCAACCTCGACCATGCATGGCGGCCAGGAGTCCACCTTGCTGTCAATGATGCTGCCGCTGTTGCACCATGGCGCCGTCATCGTCGGCATCCCCTTCACCGAGCCGACGCTGAACTCCACGACCAGTGGGGGTACGCCCTACGGGGCGAGCCATCTCTCAGGCATGGACGGAACACGCCCCCTCACCGACGATGAGAAGCAACTGGCGCGCGCGTTGGGCAAGCGCGTGGCCGACATCGCCGCCAGGCTGCAACGATGACTGGCCCTGTAGGCAACGCGACAACCCAGTCCACCCGGGCAACCTTTGCCGGCGTGATGGCGCTGTTCGCGTTGCAGTGGCTCTGGCATGGCGCGCTGTTTCCTCCGGCGGGCAAAGCCTGGGCCTGGCTGGCGATCGTGTTCAGCCTGCCGCTGGCATCGCTGGCGTTGGCCTTGTGGTTTCGGCGCCCGTCTGCACGTTTCTGGTCCGGCGTCTTCGCCCTGCTCTACTTCTGCCATGGCATCACCGAGGCATGGACAGTCGAAGCGGCGCGAAACCTGGGGCTGGCCGAGGCGGCCCTGTCGGTGGCGGTGATCCTGGCCGCAAACTGGCCGGGGCTGGCTGCGCGTTTCAAGCGCCGGGACGGCGCGCCGCCGAACGTATAATCCATCCTCGCAAACCGACGGAAGCCTGCCATGGAAGAACTGTTGATCGTTACCACTGGGGGCACCATCGACAAGGTGTACTTCGACGACAAGTCCGACTTCCAGGTGGGCGAGCCGCAAATTGGTCGAATTCTGCAGGAACTCGGCGTCGCCTTTCGTTTCAGCGTGATCGGCCTGTTGCGCAAGGACAGCCTGCACATCAACCAGGACGACCGAGAACTTTTGCGCGCCGCGATCGCGGCACAGCCGATGAAGCGCGTGCTGGTGACCCACGGCACCGATACCATGGTCGAAACCGCCCGGGTCTTGGCAACCGTGCCGGACAAGACGATCGTGCTGACCGGCGCCTTGAATCCCGCGCGGTTTCGCGGCTCGGATGCGGATTTCAATATCGGCACGGCGGTCGGCGCCGTCCAGTCCCTGCCGGCAGGCGTCTACATCGCCATGAATGGTCGCATCTGGGATCCCCTCAGGGTCCGGAAGAACGTCGCTGCAAATCGGTTCGAAGCGGCCAGCTGATAGCAGCGATGCAGACGGAAGCCGCGGCCCAGGTGATGTAGTGCGTGACAAATGGACAGGCCCCGGTTTCCCGGGGCCTGCTGTGCTTTGTTCACTGCCGAATCAAGCACTGATCAGAACGTGACGCTCCAGCTGTTGATGTAACCGGTATCACCGGCGGCGTTGTCGTTGACGCGGAGCTTCCAGGTGCCGTTGAGCAGCTCGGTGGACAGGTTCAGCGTGACTGTCTTGATGATGTTGTCGGTACCTGCACCGGTGCGGTTTTGGATGTTGTAAAGGCTGCCATCCGGAGCTACCAGGTCCACCTTCAGATCACCCTGGTAGGTATGCACGATATTGACTGACACCGAAGCCGTGGACGGAGCATTGCCGCTGCGGCCGGACACGGTGATCGGACTATCGACGGTGGTATTGTCGCCAATCGCGTAGTCGGTGGTGTTGCTGTAGGTCTGGCTGGATCCGCCGCCGCCTGCCGTGTAGCTACCCGTGAGACTCAGGCCCGAGAACGCGGAATAGGCCTTCAGGTTGACGTAGTAGGTGCCCGCCTGTGCGGTGGCAATGTTGCAGGTTTCGGCATTGCCCGACGCGTAGGGACGGCAGTCGTAGACGGTGTCGGTCGGCGCGCTGCCAAACTTCACGTACATGTCCGAATCACCGGTGCCGCCGGCAGTCACGAACTTCAGGCCTGTCGCACCGGCCGGAACCACCATCGTGTATTTGACGTAGGCGCCGGTCGCTGCCGAAAGGCCGGTCACCGCCACGCCGTTGCTCAGTACGCCAGTGGTGCCACCACCACCCGGGCAGGCCACGCCGACCGAAGTGAAGGCTGCAGTAACGTCTGCCTTGACCAGACCCAGGTTGGTCGCCGCCGTCTCCACGCCGCAGGCAGCGCTGTTATAGGTGCTGCTGGCCGTCCAGTACAGGGCGTTGGCACGGGCGAACACCTTGAAGGCGTTGGCCGTGCCCCAGCCTGGCTTGGTCGCCAGCAGGTAGAACGCCTTGTTGTAAACGCCCGAGGAGTAATGCACGTCCATGCCACTTGTGTAGTTGGCGGCATTGTCGATCGAGACGCCGTCCTGCGGCGGGTTCGCCATGTAGCGCAGCGCGCCGGAGCTCTTGAATATTTCCGTGCCGATGTTGAAGTCGTTGGTGCCCTTCCAGTAGAACTCGGTTGCTTCGCCGCCCATGTCGGAGAATGCTTCGTTGATACCGCCCGACTGGCCGGAGTAGGTCAGGTTGGAGTGTTGTTCCGTATATCCGTGCGAGACCTCATGGCCCGAAACGTCGGCATTGACCAGCGGATAGAAGGTCGTGGCGCCGTCGCCGAAGCTCATGGTGGTGCCGTTCCAGAAGGCGTTCTCGTAGCTGGCGCCGTAGTGGACCCGCATCACGAGTTGGAAGGTAAGCGCCTTGCCACCGGTGTAGGCCTGGTACATGTTCTGGATCACGCCACCGAAGTAATGTGCGTCATTGATCGGTGCGAACGCGCCGTTGATGGCCTTGGTGGTGTTTCGCGGGCAGGTGTAGGCCCATGCGGTGGTGCCGGTGCCGGTGCTGCCGTTGAGGTTGACCGACTTGACGTCGGTGTTGGTCATCGTGCAGGTGGTGCCCGATTGGGCAACGTCAAGGTAGCCATACTTGCCGCCCGAGCCCCACTCGTACTGGCCGGTCTTGCCGTTGCCGCCGGGGCCGGTGCCGACTGCCGCGTGGGTCAGGCCTTCCCATTGCTTTAGGACCTTGCCATTCTGCGCGTCGATGATAACGAACGGCCGGGTCGGCGAGCCGCCGCCGGGCGCGTCAGCGAAGAAGGTCACGACGTAGGCCATGCGGGCACGCTTGTCGTCGCCGATGTAAACCATCTGGCGCGTTTCTTCCCGCTCGAAACTCATTGTCGCGGCGCGGCTGCCCAGGGTCAGCGACTTGGCGACGGACATCGCGCGCGACTTCGCCATCAATGCGGCGTTGGCGGGCAACTCCTTTTCAAGGCCACCAACCAAACGGCCAAACAGGTTTTTCACGTTGCCGGATTTGTCCTGGCTGACGATGACCTGCTCGCCCCATACCGGAACGCCGCGGAAGGTCTGCTGGTAACGGAAGTGCTGCGTACCGTCCTTGTCGGTTGACTGGGTGAGGACGACGAGCGCGGAATCCGCATCCAGCCCAAGCATCTCGGCATGGCGTTCGCGGGCATTGGTCGGAACGCCCGACGCGGCGGCCAGCTTGTACTGGCTGTTGAGCAGGGAAACATTCTGGTTATGCAGGTCGGTGCGGGTAGCGGCCGAGGCCGAAGCCATTGCGAGCGCCATGGCGAGTGGCGAAATTGAGATAAGCGTGAGGGAATGGCGGTTTGTCTTGATCACTTGGTGATATCCCCGGGGGTAAGTGGATCGGTAGCCGCGAGCTGCGGCCAAACGTTTGCCTTGCTTCCGGATTTCACACAAACGCCATTCCCCGTGGGGCCGTTGCGACGGCCTCTACTCATGGCGAAACAGGGAACGAAGCGTTACCCGGACCGCGTGATGGAAATCACATATCCATCACCCGGCGGCGAACCTAACGTGAGCTGCGTCACAAGGTCACGCTGCATTGCAACAGCTTCGTCAAGTACCGAAAGACTGTTGAATATGCTTTACAGGCAAATCAGGCGAACCCGCGTCAATCGCGGCGGCCGAAGCTCCGGAGCTGTCTTGGGCGGCGAACGTGTAGCACCAGGCTCAACACCAGCAGTAACGGTGCGCCGTAGTAAGCCAGCCTCGCCGAAGGCGATTGCGCAGCCAGGAATCGGTTGAGGATGAACTGGGGAAGCGATTCGGTGTCGGCGATCTCTTCGGCAAAAAGCTTTCCAGACCGGAGTCGGGCGGGTTCAGCCAGGCCGGCTGCCGATACCGCGTGGCGGCCAAGGAAGAGGTAGCTGGCGGCAATGGGACTTTGCAGGGTGGCCTGCTCGCGCAGTTGCTTGCCGATGGTCGGGGTAACGGCGAGGCCGCCCCAGACATACACGTTGTAGGCCAGGAACCAGCCCGTGAGGATCCAGCACATCGCGCGAACGAACTTGCCCATGGCACCCTCCTTCCGCATCAATGCTAGAACATACCCGTTTCAAGGCGTGCCGCCTCGGACATCATGCTCTGGTTCCATGGCGGATCGAAGACCAGCTCGACATCGGCATCGACCACGGTTGGGACACGCTCGACCTTGCTGCGCACGTCTTCGACCAGGATGTCTCCCATGCCGCAGCCGGGCGCGGTCAGCGTCATCTTGATGTTCACCCGGCGCGCTCCATCGCCGAGGGGTTCCACATCGCACTGGTAGACCAGGCCCAGCTCGACCACATTGATCGGAATCTCGGGGTCAAAACAGGTGCGAAGCTGCTCCCAGACCAGTTTTTCGACCGCATCGTCGCCGGCTCCCTGGTCCAGCGTCAGCGGCTCGGGCACGGACTTTCCGATGGCATCGGCGTTTTCGCCGGCGATGCGGAACAGGTTGCCTTCGACAAAAACGGTGAATGACCCGCCCAAGGCCTGGGTGACATAGCCAACGCTTCCTGCCGGCAACGTGACTTGCTCGCCCTGTGGCACGAGGACGGCCGGACAGTCGCGTTCGAACTTCACGGGCTCGCTGGTACGGGAATAAGACACGGCCTTCCTATCGGAAATCTGGAAACGAGGCTATTTTAGCCCTTACCCGAGTGAGGACAACGTTTTGCCAAAAGATTCTGCCGCCGGCTGGCTGATGCCCGCACTGGCACTGTTGGTCGGCATCCTGGGCATCACCGTCGCGTGGGTCGCCGCTGCGGTGCTGTCGAACCAGGCCTGCAGCTGGATGGCGCTGGTCGCGGCGATCAACATGGCCGTGCTGCTGCGGCTGACGCGGGCGCCCGCTGGAGCGCTGCGCACCATGATCGCGGTGCTGGCGACCGGGCTGGCCGTGTTGCTGACCCACTGGATGATCGCGGCCACCCAAATGGGCGTATTGATGGGCATACCACCGATTGCTTCATCACTTCGGCTGGGTCCCGCACTGGCATGGCAACTCATGCAACTGAGCCTTGACCGGCTGGACTGGATCCTGATTGCCGCGTCCCTGCCCCTTGCCGCGATTTTGGCCCACGTACCCGCACGCCGAGAATGAACGAGGCCGGACCGGGTGGCGACGCAAACCCGAACTGCAATCAGTGCCCGCCGTCCAGCGCCTTCAATTCTGAAATCAACTGGCTGATGGCAGCCGCGCCATCCCCGTAAAGCATCCGCGTATTGTCGGCATAGAACAGTGCGTTCTCGATGCCAGCGAAGCCGGTACCCTTGCCCCGCTTGATGACGACCGTGTTGCGTGACAACGACACATCGAGGATGGGCATGCCATAGATTGGCGAACCCGGGTCGGTCTTGGCCACCGGATTGACCACGTCGTTGGCGCCGATCACCAGCGAAACATCGGTGTTGGGAAACTCGGGATTGATATCGTCCATGTCGGCGATCAGGTCGTAGGGCACGCCTGCCTCGGCGAGCAATACGTTCATGTGGCCGGGCATGCGCCCCGCCACCGGGTGGATGGCAAAACGCACCTTCACGCCACGCTTGATCAGCTGCTGGCTGAGCTCCCAGACCTTGTGCTGCGCCTGCGCGACGGCAAGGCCGTAACCGGGAACGATAACGACGCGTTCGGCGTAGGCCATCATTGCAGCGACGTCGCCGGCTTCAATGGGCCGTTGCGCGCCGGTGATTTCCTGCGCCTCGCCGCTGGGGCCGAAGCTGCTGAACAACACGCCGCTGATGGGACGGTTCATCGCCTTGGCCATCAACTGCGTCAACATCGTGCCGGCTGCGCCCACCACCATGCCGGCGATGATCAGCGCCTCGATGCCAAGCACGTAGCCTTCGAAGGCAACCGCGAGGCCGGTCAGCGCATTGAACAGGGAAATGACAACGGGCATGTCGGCGCCGCCAATCGGCAGGGTCATCAACACGCCCACGCTGAGCGCCGCAATGAAGAAGCCAATGATCATCGGCTGCTTCAGCCAGACGATCGTGGCGATGCCAAGCCCAATGGCGACCAGGAAAACCAGGCCGTTGAACCACTGCTGCCCCGGGAACTTGAATACGCGGTCCATCCGGCCGTCGAGCTTGGCCCAGGCAATGATCGAACCGGTCAGGGATATGGAGCCAATGAGGGCGCCAACCACGCCGAGCACCAAGGCTGTTTGCGACGGCGCGCCTCCCTTCGCCGAAAATCGCAATAACTCGACGGCGCCGATGGCGGCAGCCGAGCCACCACCCATGCCGTTGTACAAGGCGACCATCTGCGGCATGTCGGTCATCGCCACGCGCTTGCCGGAAATCCAGGCTGCGGTGGTGCCGAGCACCAGCGCCACGGCGATCAGCCCCAGGTTATCCATGCCGCCGCCATCTTCGCCCTGGTAGAAGAAGGTGGCGACGGTGGCCAACAGCATGCCCATGCCGGCCCACTGGATGCCGCTGCGCGCCGTGACCGGCGAGGCCATGCGCTTGATACCGAGGATGAACAAAAGCGCAGCGGCGAAGTAGCTGGCCTCGACCAGCCCGGACAGCCATTGGCCAGTCATTTGGCGCCCTCTTTCTTGCTCGACTTGAACATTTCGAGCATGCGTTCGGTAACCACGTAACCGCCGGCGGCGTTGCCCGCGCCCAATAAGACAGCGACAAATCCAATAATCCGCTCGTAGCTGCTGTCGGCGTGGCCGAGCACGACCATCGCACCCACCAGCACGATGCCGTGCACGAAGTTGGATCCGGACATCAAGGGCGTGTGCAGGATGACCGGCACCCGGCCGATGATCTCGTAGCCCGTGAAGGCAGCCAGCATGAATACGTAAAGCGCGAGAAACCCATCCATCGGCGCAAGCCTCCCCGGCATCGTTGCCGCCCCATCATAACCGCAGGTCCAACCCCTCGCGCTAGAGGTCAACCGTTTGGGCCGCCGGGCGTTTTCTTCCTTGCCCCCAAGCAAAGGAATCGGCACGATGAAATCCATGGCCCGGCTTGTCTTGTCCCTGTCCACCCTTGCGTGGGATCGCCGTTTCGATGGGGTCGGCATTCGCCGGCAAACCCTGCATGACGGACACCGCTAGATCCATGGCCGATGCCTTCGGCAGCAATCTGGCGGCTCCGCCTGAAGCCGCGGCAGCGCCTTCGCCGACGGACCTCGATGGCTTCCTTGCGTCGGTCGAGCGGCGCGCCTTTCGCGTTGCCGAACTGGCACTCGGCCAGCGCGAAGACGCGCTGGACGCGGTACAGGACGCGATGGTCAAGCTGCTGCGTTACCGCGACCGGCCGCCGGGCGAATGGACGCCGCTGTTCTGGAGCATCCTGCGCAGCCAGATAACCGACCGCCACCGCGGCAATACAATCCGGCGGCGGCTGATGGTGTGGGTCGGACGAGAGGACGATGCCGGCCAAGATCCGATCGCAGCCCTGCCCGATCCGGGTCCAGATCCCGCGCACCGGCATGTCGACCAGCAAGCTTGGATCGCTTTGGGCGAGGCCGTGCGACGATTGCCGCGACGCCAGCGCGAGTGTTTCCTGCTTCGCGAACTGCAAGGACTGAGCGTGGCCGATACCGCGGCGGCGATGGGCTGTTCGGAGGGTTCGGTGAAAACACATCTGTCGCGGGCGCTGGGCGCGCTGCGCATTACCCTGGAGGATTGGCAATGACCGGCCAAGAAGACAACAACCCCGGCGATCGCCTGGTGGCAACCCGGGCGCACCAGGAGTTCGAGGCTGCCGTCGACTCGATCGATGCTGGCGTCGGCAATCGCCTGCGCCTGATGCGCCGCGAGGCGCTGGCAGGGACTCGCGCATCGAAGCGCGGCTGGCTGGTGCCAACCATCGCCATGGCGGCGGCCTCTCTTGCGGTTGGCCTGGCCTGGCGACAGCCGGTGGTGCCGACGGAATCGACAACGACCGCGCTTGCTGTTGATGAAGCCGCGCAACTGGGCTTCCCCAGCGACGCTGAAGCCGAGTTGTATGCCTGGCTCGGCGAGGCACCCGTGGCGACACCAGCGGGGGAAACGCTTTGACCTGGGCGCAACTGCTGGCAGTTTTCCTGGCCGGGTTGCTCGCCGGCCCAGTGCAGGCGCTGCCCGACGCGCCCTGGCAGGACGATGCCGGAAGCGTCAGCGTGCCCGAGGGTGTGCGCGTGCCCAGCTGGAGCGAACTCAGCGCTACGCAACGAAGCGATCTTGCGCGGTTCGAGCAGCATTGGGACCAGATGCCGGCATCGCGCCGCGTCGCCATCCTCGAGCGCTACGCACGATGGCAGCGTGAATCGCCGCGCACGCGCGAGACCCTTCGCGAGGGCGAACGCAACTTCCAGCGGATGACGCCCAGCCAACGTGAAATGATGCGACGCTCGATCGCCGCCGTGCGCAGGCTGCCGCCCGCCGAACAGCGGCGGCTGCGGCATCACTGGCAATCCTTGACGCCCCAGGAACGCAGCCGCTGGCTGGCGCGCGGCGGCCCGGGCATCGCCCCGCCGCCGCAGTGAATCAGGCGCGTTTTTCGCCTGCGTGCGCCATGCAGGTCTTGGCCACGAGTTCGTCGTTCCAGTCCATCGTCAACTGGCCTTCCTTGTCGAGCAGCAGCGACAGGAAATTGAACACGTTGCGCGCGTACATCTCGCTCGCATGCAACGCACCCATGCTGGCCAGGTTCAATGGGCCGGCGACGGTGACGCCATTGATGTCGAGGGTTTCACCAGCGCGCGTTGCTTCGCAGTTGCCACCGGTTTCCGCGGCCAGGTCGACGATCACGCTGCCGGGCTTCATGCCCGCCACCATGGCCGCGCTGATGATCTTCAGTGCAGGACGGCCGGGCACAGCTGCGGTCGTGACGATGACATCCACGCTCTTCAAGTGGTCAGCGAGGCGCTGCTGTTGCTCCGCGCGTTCTTCGGCGGTGAGCTCACGCGCATAACCGCCTTCGCCC
>JBBRXD010000024.1:0-16663 GCA_038248775.1 Lysobacterales bacterium
ACTCATCGCCGGCGACCACAGCTCATGCAGCTTCTTGCGGTCGTCGCGCACTTCGGCGATGCCGGCGATACTGACGTAGGTATTGTCCGATGGCGCGGCATAGGCGATGTTCACCTGCGGATTTTTCTCGATCTCATCGGCCTTGTGGCTGTTGCGATCGGTGATGAACCACAGATGGCCCTCGTCATCCATTTGTTGCGCGTACAAGGGCCGGCTTACCAGCCTCCCATCGCGGGCCTGGGTGCTGAACATCGCCATGTCGATGTCTTCGATCAGCTCGCGCAGTTTTTCCAGATCTTTCGTCTTGCTGGCCTTGGCTGTGGTCTTGCTCATGATTGCGTGCTCCTGCGTCAATGATTGCTTCCTGTCCGGCCATCAAAGCGCATCGCACTTGAACCGGACCTAAAACCCCGGTCCGGCCGAAACAGGCTGAACGATGCTTGCCTGTTTCATCCAGTGAGACTGGCAAGTGCTTGAATCGACTGGCCCGGACTTCCCGGGTTGTCTTTTGCCTGCGATGGTACCTATATTGTTACCCATGCCCACCGATCTAACCGACCGCCAGCAAGCCATCCTGGATTTCGTCAGCGCGCATATCCAGGCGCAGGGCATGCCGCCCACGCTGGCTGAAATCGCCGCCGCCTTCGGCTTCAGCCAGACCCGTGGCGCGCACAAGCACCTGCTGGCGCTGGAAACCAAGGGCCACCTGCGCCTGCTGCCGGGCAAGGCGCGTGGCATCCGCCTTGCGTCCAGCCTGCGCCGGCCACGCAATAACGCACTGTCCCTGCCCGTGCTCGGGCGCGTCGCGGCGGGTGCGCCCATCGGCGCCGATGCCGGGGCCAGCCAGCACCTGCTGCTCGATCGCGCGATGTTTTTCCCCACGCCCGATTACCTGTTGCGGGTAAAGGGCGATTCGATGATCGATGATGGCATCTTCGATGGCGACCTGATCGCCGTGCATCGCACCAACGTCGCCGAGAACGGCCAGATCGTCGTTGCGCGCGTGGATGGCGAAATCACCATCAAGCGTTTCAAGCGCGACCATGTGCGCATCACGCTGATCCCGCGCAATCCCGACTACGCGCCCATTGTGGTTGCGCCCGATGCCGATTTCGCCATTGAAGGCCTGTATTGCGGCCTGGTCCGGAGCGCCTGAGCCATGGCCGCCGTACAAGCCATCGATTCCCTGCTGCGCGACCCGCGCCTGTGGCGCGGACAGGACAGCCCGCCACCCCCGCCTTCGCGACACGCTACCGGCTTCACTGCACTCGATGACGCCCTGCCCGCGGGTGGCTGGCCGGAAGCATCGCTGGTTGAAATATTGTTTTCCGCCGATGGCCTGGGCGAGTTGTCGCTGTTGTTGCCCGCACTGGCTGCCTTGTCCACGGACGATCGTCCCGTGCTGGTGGTCGCACCGCCCTACCGCGTATACGCCCCGGCCTGGCAGGCCGCGGGATTGCAGTTGTCAAAGCTGCACATACTCGATGCCAATCCGAAAGACGCACTGTGGGCGATGGAACAAGCCTTGCGCGCCGGTTGTTGCGGCGCAGTGCTCGGCTGGCCGATGCAGATAAATGACAATTCCTTGCGGCGCCTGCAGGTCGCGGCGGAAACCGGACAGACGCCGGGCTTCGTATTCCGTCCGATGGGCGCGCTGGATAACCCTTCACCGGCGGCATTGCGGCTGTCGTTGCGCGGTACCGATTCGCATCCGGAATTGCGCATCCTGAAATGCCGCGGCGCCTTGCCGCCCTCGCGGCCGGTGCCCTTCCACCCTTACCCACGACATTGATGCAGGCCCAATCACCATGCTCTGGGCTTGTGTATTGCTGCCACGACTGGCGCTGGACGGTGTCCGCCGCCGACGGCCTGCGGATGAAAATGCCAAGGACGGTCCGCCGCTCGCGCTGATCACCGGCCCCGCGCAAAAGCGTGTATTGCTCGATGCCAATGCCAGCGCGCGCGCCGCCGGTCTCCATCCCGGCCAGCCCTTGCTGGCGGCGCAGGCGCTGCTGCCCGATTTCATCGCCATCGCCCACGACCCACGCGAAGACCATCGCCTGCGTCGCTTCCTGGCCGCCTGGGCCTATCGCTACAGCTCGATGGTCAGCCTGGAAGGTGATGACGCCATCGTGCTGGAAGTACAAGGCAGCCTGGGTTTGTTCGGCCCCTGGCCGCGCCTGGAACGCCTGCTGCGCGACGACCTGCGCGCACTCGGTTTCGAGCATCGCATCGCGATGGCGCCGACGCCGCTGGCTGCCTGCGTGCTCGCATCGGCGCAGGATGGATTGGCGTTGACCGAAACCACGTACCTTCGCAGCGCACTCGGTCGCGTGCCCATCCGCGATGCGCGCGTGGATGAAACTTCCGTCGCCACCCTGGCCGCGATGGGCCTGCATAAACTGCGCCAGCTGTTCACCCTGCCCCGCGCCGCGCTGGCCCGCAGGCTGGGGCCTTCCCTGCTTGCACACCTGGATCGCCTGACCGGAGACAGCCCGGATCCGCGCGACTGTTATCGACCGCCGGATGCCTTCATCGAACGGATCGAGCTCAATTACGAAATCTCGCATCACCCCGCCCTGTTGTTCCCGCTGCGCCGGCTGGTCAATGACCTGGCCGCGTATCTCGCCGGTCGCGATGGCGGTGTACAACGTTTCGTGATCGTGCTCGAACATGACCGGCAATCGGGCGATCCGGAAACCACGCGTCGCGAAGTCCCTGCGGAAACCGACGTAGTGGTCGGGTTGCTCGGCGCCGAACGCGATCCGGCGCGATTGTTCGACCTGGCCCGTGCGCGGCTTGAGCGCACATCCATTCCTGCGCCCGTGCGCGCGCTTCGCCTGGTCGCGCGTGAGCTGCCGCCGTTCGTGCCTGCAGGGCGTGATCTTTTCGATGCGCGTCCCGGCCAGGCCTTGCCCTGGGATGCCCTGCGTGAACGCCTGCGTGCGCGACTGGGCGGCGATGCCCTGTATCAACTGCATGTCGAGCACGATCCACGTCCGGAACAGGCGCAGTCACGCGCAAACCCCATGGCCGCTGGCAAATGGCCAGCCAGCGAAAATAGACTGCCGCCACGCCCTGCCTGGCTACTGCCACGGCCAATGCCATTGCGCGACCATCATTTGAAAGTACTGGCCGGCCCCGAGCGCATCGAATCGGGCTGGTGGGATGGCGGCGACGTGCGTCGCGACTATTACGTGGTGCAAACTTCCCTCGGCCAGCGCGCCTGGGCCTTCCTGCCCGCCGGCAGCAGCGACGGCGCCTGGATGCTGCACGGCTGGTTCGCATGATTCGATGAATGCTTACGCCGAACTGCATTGCCTGAGCCACTTCAGTTTTGGTCGTGGCGCGTCCAGCGCGCGCGAGCTGTTCGAGCGCGCGAAGAAAAACGGCTATCAGGCCCTGGCCATCACCGACGAATGCACGCTGTCAGGCATCGTGCGCGCGCTGGAAGCCTCGCGCCAGACCGGGCTGAAGCTGATCGTCGGCACCGAAATCACCTTGGTGGACGGACTGAAGCTGGTGTTGCTCGCACAGGACCAAAGCGGCTACAGCGCCATCAGCCAGTTGATCACCCAGGGTCGTCGGCGCGCGGACAAGGGCTGCTACGAACTGCATCGCGATGACCTGGCTGATGGCCTGCCGGGTACGCTCGCGCTGTGGATTCCCGCTGCCATTCCTGACTCGGAACAGGGTCGCTGGTTGCGCAGCGTTTTTTATGGTCGGCTATGGCTGGCCGTGGAACTGCACCGTGGTGCGAATGATGCCGCGCGACTGGATTTGTTGTCGCGCCTGGGTGGCGACCTGCAACTCCCGCTGGTGGCCAGCGGCGACGTGCACATGCACGCACGCAACCGGCGCATCGTGCAGGACACGTTGACCGCCATCCGCCATCGTTGCAAGGTAAGCCAGGCCGGCGCGCACCTGTTTCCGAATGGCGAGCGCCACTTGCGCACGCGTGTCGCCCTGTCGGCCATCCATCCCCGCGCCTTGATGGAAGAGTCGCTGCGCATCGCTGAACGCTGCAGCTTCGATCTGGGCCAGCTCAAATACAACTATCCACGCGAACTGGTGCCGGAAGGTCATTCGGCTACCAGCTGGCTGCGCGAACTGACCGAGCAAGGCATGACCTGGCGCTGGCCCGGCGGTGTGTCGGCCAAGGTGGTGGCGCAGATCAACCACGAACTGGCGCTGGTCGAACAACTCGGCTACGAGCCTTTCTTCCTGACCGTGCACGACATCGTCCGCTACGCGCGATCGCAGGGCATTCTTTGCCAGGGCCGCGGTTCGGCCGCCAATTCCGCCGTCTGCTACGCGCTGGGCATCACCGAGGTGGACCCCGCGCGAATGAACATGCTGTTCGAGCGTTTCATATCCAAGGAACGCAACGAACCACCCGACATTGACGTGGACTTCGAACACGAACGCCGCGAAGAAGTCATCCAGTATCTGTATCGAAAATACGGCCGCGAACGCACCGCGCTGGCCGCCACCGTCATCTGCTATCGCGCCAAGAGCGCAGTACGCGATGTTGCCAAGGCATTGGGCCTGCCGATTGACCAGGTGGACCAGTTGAGCCGCATCTTCAGCTGGTGGAATGGCGAGGACGAACTCGACGATCGCCTGCGCGAACGCGGCTTCGATCCCGACAGCCCGGTATTGCGCCGGATACTGATGGTAACCAGGCAATTGCTCGACGCTCCGCGACATCTGTCGCAGCACACCGGCGGCTTCGTCATTTCCGAAGAGCCCCTGCACCACCTGGTGCCGGTGGAAAACGCGGCCATGCCCGATCGCACCATCATCCAGTGGGACAAGGACGACCTGGAAACCCTGGGCCTGCTGAAAGTGGATTGCTTGGCGCTGGGCATGCTGACCTGTGTCAGCAAATGCCTGGCGCTGCTGCGCGAACACCGCGGCCTGGACCTGACCCCGGCCACCATTCCCGCCGACGATGCACCGACCTTCACCATGATCCAGCGCGCCGACACCATCGGTGTGTTCCAGATCGAATCGCGCGCGCAGATGTCCATGCTGCCGCGCATGAAGCCAGCCAACTACTACGACCTGGTGATCGAAGTGGCGCTGGTGCGACCCGGCCCCATCCAGGGAAAGATGGTGCATCCCTTCCTGCGCCGGCGGCAGGGCCTGGAACCCGTGCATTACCCATCCGAGGCCTTGAAGGCCGTGTTCGAACGAACCCTGGGCGTACCGCTGTTCCAGGAACAGGTGATGCAACTGGCGATCGTCGCCGCCGGCTTCACACCTGGCGAAGCCGACCAGTTGCGCCGTTCGATGGCCGCGTGGAAGCGCCGCGGCGGTCTGGAATATTTTCGCGAGCGCGTGCTCACCGGCATGGCCGAGCGCGGCTACGGTACCGACTTCGCCGAGCAGGTGTTCGAACAGATCAAGGGCTTCGGCAGTTACGGTTTCCCGGAATCGCACGCAGCGAGTTTTGCGTTGATCACCTATGTCAGTTGCTGGCTGAAGTGCCATGAACCGGCGGCTTTCACCTGCGCCTTGTTGAATTCGCAGCCAATGGGTTTCTATTCACCCAACCAGCTGGTGCAGGATGTGCGCCGGCATGGCATCGGCGTGCGTCCGGTGGATGTGCGCCATAGCGACTGGGATTGCAGCCTGGAACTTTCCAGTGCGCATCCCGTGCGCGCGGCAGGCAGCCCGGGCCAGCCCGAAATCCGGCTCGGACTGCGCCAGATCGCCGGTTTTCGCGAAGACATCGCCAACAACATCGTTGCCGCGCGTCAGCAGCGCGCCTTCGACGACGTGGAAGACCTGTGCTCGCGTACCGGCCTGGATGCACGGCACCAGGCCTTGCTCGCCGATGCCGGTGCGTTGAAGGGCCTGGCCGGGCATCGCCATCGCGCGCGCTGGGCGGTGGAAGGTGTGGAACGGCAATTGCCCTTGTTCGGCGCCACGCCGGTGCGCGACGACCCGGTGTCGTTGCCGGTGCCGCGCGTGGCTGATGACGTGATGGCCGACTACGCCAGCATCGGCCTGAGCCTGGGTCGGCATCCCTTGTCCTTGCTGCGCAAGCAATTGGTTGCGCATCGCTGCCGTCGCTCACGCGACCTGTTGCCGCTCGCGCATGGCACGCCAGTGCGCATGGCCGGCCTGGTAACGCTGCGGCAGCGCCCGGAAACCGCCAGAGGTGCCACCTTCGTCACGCTGGAGGATGAAGACGGCATGGTCAACGTGGTGGTCTGGCGCGATGTTGGCGAGCGGCATCGGCGGGTGCTGCTGGAATCGCGCCTGCTGGTGGTGGAAGGCCGCCTGGAATCGGCCGATGGCGTGCAGCACCTGATCGCCCGCCGCCTGCTGGACCTGAGCCCGTTGCTGGGTTCACTGGCGACGCAATCCCGCGATTTTCGCTGAACGGCGGACATGACCACCGGCCTACCCTGACCAATGGCGGTTGCATCACCCACGAAATTGCCCCACAAAGCACTCCATGATCCGACGCTTCACACTGCCGCTGCTGGTGCTCGCGCTGCTGGCCTGCCTTTCCGAGGCAGCGCAGGCACGTGTCATCTATCGCTGCGTGCGCGACGGCACGGTCAGCCTGTCCACGGCACCGGAACCCGGATCGAAGTGCACCGCGCAGACGGTGGACGACAATGCCGCCAAGTTGCCCAACCTGTGGGGCGTAAACGGCACGCAGAAAGGCACGCTGTACGAACGCGAGCAGGACGGCAAGCTCGTTTACAGCACGCGCAACCTGCCCGGCTCCCGGCCGGTGCTTTCCTTCACGGTTACGCCACCGCCCGGCGCGTCCGCACACGTTGGCATGGGCAAGGTCGGCACGCCGCGCACCAAGGTCCACGCCGATACCTTCAAGGCAGCGGCACGCGCCAACAAGATCGACGACGCCTGGCTGAGAGCCGTCGCGCATGCTGAAAGCGACCTGCGGGCAGACGCGGTTTCGCCCAAGGGCGCGCAGGGAATCATGCAACTGCTGCCCGCCACCGCGCGCGAATACCGCGTGCAGGATTCTTTCTCGCCGACACAATCCATCCAGGGCGGCGCCCGCTTCCTCGGTTCATTGCTGCGCCGCTACAAGGGCGACCGCCGGCTGGCCGCAGCCGCGTACAACGCCGGCATCGGCACGGTAACGCGCTACAAGGGCATTCCGCCCTATGCCGAGACGCAGGCCTATGTCGAGAAGGTCGAAGCGCTGTACGGCCTCTACACGGTCGCTCTGGCAAAAAAAGTCGCGGGCCAGCGCAGGCTCTAGTCTCAGCGGGTGAGACCTCGCGAAACTACAACAGGGGCCCTGATGCCTGGCCCCGCACATGAATGCAAACACCTCACTTTCGCTGATCGATGAAACTGTCGGCATCCCGCCCACCAGGGGCGACAGCCATCGCCTCAGCCAGGGCCTGCAAGCCAAATACGCCGACCGCATCACCGGCAGTTTCCTGATACCGGGCCGCCAGGCCATCCATGCGCCCCTACCGCGCGAGTTGCCCGAAGCACTGGCCGCTGCGCTACGCAGTCGCGGCATTGAGCAGCTGTACAGCCACCAGGCGCAGGCATGGCAGGAAATTCGCGACGGCAAGCACGTGGTGGTGGTGACGCCAACCGCCTCAGGCAAGAGCCTGTGTTACACCTTGCCCGTCGTTGCGGCGGCCATGACGCGGCAGGCCAAGTCACTGTTCCTGTTTCCGACCAAGGCCCTGGCGCAGGACCAGGTAGCCGAGTTGCTGGAATTGAATCGCGCCGGAAAGCTGGGGCTGAAGGCCTTCACCTTCGATGGCGACACGCCCGGCGATGCACGCCAGGCCATCCGCCTGCATGGCCACATCGTGGTCAGCAATCCGGACATGCTGCACCAGGCCATCCTGCCGCACCACACCAAGTGGGCGCAGTTCTTCGAGAATCTCGAATACGTGGTCATCGACGAAGTGCACACCTATCGCGGCGTGTTTGGCTCGCATGTCGCCAACGTGCTGCGTCGCTTGAAACGGGTCTGCGCGTTCTACGGCGCAAAGCCGAAATTCATCCTGTGCTCGGCGACCATCGGCAATCCCAAGGTGCATGCCGAGGCACTGATCGAAGAAGCTGTCACTGCAATCACTGAAAGCGGCGCCCCCACCGGCGAAAAGCATGTGTTGCTGTGGAATCCGCCGGTGGTCAATCCCGACCTGGGCCTGCGTGCGTCTGCCCGTTCGCAGAGCAACCGCATCGCGCGCCTGGCGATCCGCGCCGGGCTCAAGACGCTGGTGTTCGCGCAATCACGAACCATGGTCGAAGTACTCACGAAATACCTGAAGGATGTCTTCGACCACGACCCGCGCAAGCCGGCGCGCATCCGCGCCTATCGCGGCGGCTACCTGCCGACTGAACGCCGTGATGCGGAACGGGCGATGCGCGACGGCCGTATCGACGGCATCGTCAGCACCTCCGCACTCGAATTGGGCGTGGACATCGGCAGCCTGGATGTGGTCGTGTTGAATGGCTATCCCGGTTCGGTTGCCGCGACCTGGCAACGGTTTGGTCGCGCCGGTCGTCGCCAGAAGCCATCACTGGGCGTGCTGGTCGCCAGCAGCCAGCCGCTGGACCAGTACCTGATTCGCCATCCGGAGTATTTTTCCGCGGCCAGCCCCGAACACGCGCGCATCCATGCCGACCAGCCACTGGTGCTGCTCGACCATATCCGCTGCGCCGCTTTCGAGTTGCCTTTCCTTCGCGGCGAGCACTTTGGTCCGAACGATGCGGAACCCTATCTAGAGGTACTTGGTGAGAGCGACGTCCTGCACCAGGAAAACGGCCGCTGGGAATGGATCGCCGACAGCTATCCGGCCAATGCGGTATCGCTGCGATCGGTGGCAGATGGAAATTTCGTCGTGGTCGATCGCACTGACGGACGCCAAGCCATCATCGCCGAAGTGGATTATTCGGCGGCCGCGCTGACGCTTTACGAAGGCGCGATCCACATGATCCAGGCCACGCCCTACCAGGTTGAGCGCCTGGATTGGGAAGGACGCAAGGCCTATGTCACGCGCACGCACGTTGATTACTACACCGATGCCATCGACTACACCAAGCTCAAGATCCTGGAACGATTCGACGGCGGCATTGCCGGCGCCGGCAGCACCCAGCACGGCGAGGTGCACGTCGTGCGCCGCGTGTCTGGCTACAAGAAAATCCGCTACTACACGCACGAAAACATCGGCTATGGTCCGGTCAACCTGCCTGACCAGGAGTTGCACACGACGGCTGCGTGGTGGCAGTTGTCGCAGGCCACGCTTGATACGGAGTTCGCTTCGCGGCAGCATGCACTGGACGGTTTCCTCGGTGCAGCGTACGCGCTGCACGTTGTTGCCACCGTAGCGGTAATGGCCGAAGCACGCGACCTGCAGAAAGCCGTGGGCAGCGGCGATGGGGCCTGGTTCGCCGTGCCCGACGGCCAGGGTCGCGGACAGTTGCGCAGTGACGACGGCAGTCGCGGATCGCCGGACCAGCTTTCGATATTCACGCCGACGGTCTTCCTGTACGACAACTTCCCCGGCGGCGTAGGCTTGAGCGAACCCCTGTGGCGGCGACAGGCTGAGTTGCTTGCTTCTGCTACCGGCATGGTTGCCGATTGTGAATGCAAGGGCGGCTGCCCGGCCTGCGTGGGACCCGTTCTTGCCGCCGACGAGAATACGGACATCTCGCCGAAATCCATGGCCTTGCGCGTGCTCGCGCTGCTGGTGTCGAAGTGATTTCTCTCGCTTCACGGCTGGTGGCGCTTCGTGCCCAGGCCGGCGTCGTCGCCGTCGTCCCGCCAACTGCGCCGCCCAGCACGCGGGCAGGTGCAGACAGTCTCCTTCCACAAAGACTCCGTGAACTGCTGGTCCGCTCGCAAGCCAGGGCACTGTCGCACGACCGCGACCTGCCCGGCGTCGAAATTGCCAAGGGCCTGCGCTTGGTTGAACGCGTCTATCCCTGGAAGGAAATGCCAGCGATGGTGAACGCGCATTTCGCGGGATTCGGGCGCATAGCCCGCGAGCACCTGTTGTCATTCGATACCGAGACCACCGGCTTGTCAGGTGGAACCGGAACCCGTGCATTCATGATCGGCGCGTCCGACTGGAGTGACCGCGGTTTGCGCGTCCGCCAACTCCTGATCACCACCCTGGCGGGAGAACCCGCCATGCTCGAGGCGTTTTCCGGGTGGATCAATCCCGGGACAGTGTTGGTCAGTTACAACGGCAGAAGCTACGACTCGCCCCTGTTGGCGACGCGCTACCGTCTGGGCCGCATGGACAATCCGCTCGCGGGCTTGCGCCATCTCGATCTTCTGTATCCGGTGCGCCGCCGGTTCCGGGGCGTCTGGGAAAACTGCCGCTTGTCCACCGTCGAGCGTCAATGGCTGGGTGTGTTGCGCGAAGATGACTTGCCCGGATCCGAGGCGCCACGCGCCTGGCTCGATTACCTGCGCGGCCTTTCCGGGCGCAACCTCCGGCGTGTCCTGGAGCACAACGACCAGGACCTGCGCAGCCTGACTACCCTGTTGCTGCGCCTGGGCGAAACAGAGTCGCTCAGGCTTGAAGGCGAAGCACGCCCAAGCCCGCCAAGCCCGCGATCAAGAAGCCCTGACACACGAACGCCGCGCAAAGCACTCGCGCGGCGTCCCGCACACGCTCGATCAGCGTAGCGTCTGCCTGGTAGCCATCCGGTACATCAGCCAGGCCAGCCCGCCCAACATCAGCAATCCAAGCCAGCCGCCGAAGTGCAGCGATGCCGGCAGGGCCAACACATCCGAGCGACCGCTGAATACGATGGGTATCGCAATGAAGATGCCCATCAACGCTTCGCCCGTGATCAGGCCCGCTGCGAATAGCGTGCCCTTTTGGTGGATGCGCTCGCGTCCGGCTTCATCAAGCCCAGGGCCAAAGTGTTTTTCAACGAAGTGGGCGAGCAGGCCGCCGAAGAAAATCGGCACGGCCAGGTCCATCGGCAGGTAAATGCCTACGGCGCAGGCCAGCACGGGCGTACGGAACTTGGCACCACGCGCCTTCAACACTTCGTCCAGCACGATGATGGCAGCGCCGATCGCGACGCCGACACCGATCATCGTCCACGGCAATTCACCGCCAAATATTCCCTTGGCCACCGAGGCCATCAGGTTGGCTTGTGGCGCCAGCAGCGGGCTGGGGTGCTCCGGGCTGGGAACGCCGATGCCATAGGCCTTTGCCAGCAGGTTCAGCACCGGCGCCATCACCAACGCGCTCGATACCGCGCCGATGGCAAGCATCACCTGTTGCTTCCAGGGCGTCGCGCCCAGCAGGTGTCCCGCCTTCAGGTCCTGCAGGTTGTCGCCACCAATGCACGCCGCGCAACAGACCACCGCACCGATCATGATCGCAGCGACCGCACCAATGCTCGAATCACGGCCGAGCATGAACGCCAGCACGATGGCTGCGAACAGGATCGTGCAGATGGTCAGGCCCGACACGGGATTATTGGACGAACCCACGATGCCGGCCATGTAGGCCGACACGGAAACGAACAGGAAGCCCGCGACGATCATGATGACTGTCATCGGGATGCTGACACCCCAGCTTCCGACGATGGTCTGGTAGAGCGCCAGCAGCGGCAGGGTAAAAACCAGCAGGCCACCGAGGATGTAATTCATTGGTACGTCGCGCTCGGTTCGCGACACGCTGGCATGGCTGGCTTTGCGGGCGGCCATGCCACTGCGAATGCCGGAGAACAGGGACTTGCGCAGGGAGATCAGCGTCCACACGCCGCCGATGAGCATGGCGCCAACCCCGAGGTAGCGAATCTGGGAGGACCATATTGCGAAGGCCGCATCAGTCGAACTCGACGCTGCGACGGTCGCTGCCAATGCCGGCTCGCCGGACAGGAAGAAAATGGTGTAGATCGGGATGCCGATGTTCCAAGCGAGCATGCCGCCGGCCAGCATCACGATACCGATGTTCAGCCCGACGATGTAGCCAATGCCGAGCAGTGCGGGTGAAAGATTGGTGCCGAAATACGCCAAGCCCTTGCCCATCCATCCGGACACCGCCGCCGTGTCGGGGATCAGTTGCAGTCCACTGGCGGCGGCCAGTTTCATGGCGCCACCGATGGTTGCCGAACCCGCCAGCAACTTTGCGCCCTGTGCCGGGTTATCGCCGGTGCGCAGGACTTCAGCGGCGGCCTTGCCTTCGGGAAAGGCCAAGCCCTGGTCGACAATCATGGAGCGGCGCAGCGGCACCGAAAACAGCACGCCGAGCAGGCCACCGAGGCCGGCGATGGCAAGCACCCACGAATACCTGAAGTCCTGCCAGTAACCGAGGATGATCAAGGCCGGAATCGTGAAGATGACGCCGGTCGCGATGGACGAGCCCGCCGATGCGCCAGTCGAGACGATGTTGTTCTTGAGGATGTGCCCGCCACCGAAGAGTTTCAGGACGGCCATGGACACCACGGCAGCCGGAATGGCCGATGCGATGGTGAGCCCGGCGAACAAGCCCAGGTAAGTATTCGCCGCAGCCAGGATGATCGCCAGCACGATGGCCAGCGCCACCGCCCGGAAGGTCATCTCAGGCGGATTGACTTGCGTGTTTGCGACTGCGGCATCAACTTGGCTCATGGTCCCCTCCAGGAAATGTCTGGGGCGATCATAAACGCAGACAGGTCATTCCACGTACATGGTCTTGATATTCATGAACTCGTGGATGCCGTGCTCGGCAAGTTCCCGGCCGAAGCCCGAGGCCTTGGTCCCGCCGAATGGCAAGCGCACGTCACTGCGCACAATGGCGTTTACGAAGCAGGCGCCAGCCTTGATCTTGCGTGCCACGGCCTCGCCCCGTGCCTTGTCGCGGGTCCACACGCTGGCACCGAGTCCGAAGCTGGTGTCATTGGCAACGCGCACCGCTTCGGCATCATCGGCAACGCGGATGACGCTGGCCACCGGACCGAACAGTTCTTCGCTGTAGGCCGGCATGCCTGGCACGACATTGTCCAGGATGGACGCGGGATAGTGGCTTGGTCCCTGCCCCGGCACGCAGCCAACCAGCGCCTTTGCGCCGGCGGCAATGCTGTCCAGCACCTGCTGGTGCAATTCATCACGCAGGTCGGCGCGCACCATCGGCGCCAGCGTGGTAGCTGGGTCATTCGGGTCGCCGACCGCCAGCTTCGCCGCAGCGTCGGTGAAGCGACGAACGAACTCGTCGGCGATGCCCCGGGTGACGATGAAGCGCTTCGCCGCAATGCAGGTCTGCCCGGCATTGCCGAATCGCGAAGCCACGGCCATCGGGATTGTCACGTCGAGGTCGGCATCATCGAGCACCACGAACGGATCGCTGCCGCCGAGTTCGAGCACGCATTTCTTGAGGTGTTGGCCCGCGTTCGACGCCACCGATCGCCCGGCGCGGTCGCTACCCGTCAACGTGATGGCCTGCACGCGCGGATCGCCGATGACTTTCGCCGCCTGTTCGTTGTCAATGTGCAACACGCCGAACACACCCTCTGGAATACCCGCATTGGCCAGCATCTCGGCGATCGCGTCGGCGCAACGCGGCACGTTGGTCGCGTGCTTGAGCAAGGCGACATTGCCAGCCATCAGCGCTGGCGCCAGGAAACGGAACACCTGCCAGATGGGAAAATTCCATGGCATCACCGCGAACACGCAGCCGATCGGCTCGTAGCAGACGTAGCTGCGGGTGGCTTCGGTTGCAATCGGCTGGTCGCGCAAATAGTCGACGGCATGCCCGGCGTAGTAGTCACAGGCACCCGCGCATTTTTCAACCTCGGCCTGCGCCTCGCGGTGCAGCTTGCCCATCTCGACGGACATGATGCGGGCGATGCGTTCCTTGTTGTCGCGTAGTTGGCCTGCAACCCCACGCAAGTACCCTGCCCGCTCGTCCAGCGACAAGGCCGACCATGCCGGAAATGCCGCCAGCGAACGCGCCAAGGTAGCCTCGACCGATGCCGCGTCCTGGTAGTCGTAACGATAGTCAACCTGGCCCGTCCAGGGATTGGTGATTTCAACGGTCATGGTCTTGCCCTCGGATTCAGCCCTGTTGCAGGGCCATCTGCATGTCGCGAATGCGCCGCTTTTCCTCGCGGTAGCCAATCCACCAGCCGAGCAGCGCCGCAGTGGACACGACCGCCACCAGCAAGGTGGCCAGCGCGTTGATCTTGGGATTCAGGCCCAGGCGCACCGACGAAAAAATCTTCATGGGCAGGGTCGTGGAATCGGGACCGGCCACGAAGCTCGAGATCACCACGTCGTCCAGCGACAGCGTGAATGCCAGCAGCCAGCCCGACATCAGGGCCGGCATGATGATGGGCAGCGTGATGACGAAGAATACCTTCAGGCGATTGGCGCCGAGGTCCATCGCCGCTTCTTCCAGCGACTTGTCAAGGTCCGCCAGACGCGAGGACACGACAACCGTCACGAAGGCCATGGTGAAGGTGACGTGCGCGATCCAGATGGATGTCATGCCCTTGGGCGACAGGCCCAGTGGGCTGAACAAAGTCACGAACATCAGCAGGAGCGACAGGCCGGTAACGACTTCGGGCATCACCAGCGGCGCCGTGATCAGTGCTCCAAACAAGGTCTTGCCACGGAATGGCTTGAAGCGGGTCATCACCATGGCAGCCAGGGTACCGAGCACCACCGCAGCGGTTGCCGAGAAGAAGGCGATCTTCAGGCTGATCCAGGCGGCTCTGAGCATCGAGTCGTCCTTGAACAACTCGACATACCACTTGAAAGTGAACCCGGACCAGGTGGTGGCCAGCCGAGACTCGTTGAAGGAGAAAATGATGAGGATGACGATCGGCAGGTAAAGAAAGGCGTAGCCCAGTGCCAGCACCGTCCTGCCACCCCAGCCGACGCTGAAGTTGCTGCTGCCGCTCATGCCAGCCGCCCTTCCAGCTCGCGCTGCTGGAAGCGATGGAAGACGATGATCGGGATCAGCAACAACACCAGCATCACGATCGCGACCGCCGATGCCATCGGCCAGTTGCCCGCGCTGAAGAACTGGCTCCACAACAGGCGACCGATCATCAGTGTGTCTGGACCACCGAGCAATTCCGGAATGACGAATTCGCCCACCGCAGGAATCATCACCAGCATGCAACCGGCGATGATGCCGCTGCGCGACATGGGCAAGGTGATCTTGACAAAGGCCTTCCACGGCTTGGCACCGAGGTCGTAGGCTGCTTCCAGCAGGCGCAGGTCCAGCTTCACGAGGTTGGAATACAGTGGCAGGATCATGAAGGGAAGATAGGCGTAGACGATGCCGATGTAGGCCGCCATTGGCGTGTTCATCATCCGCAGCGGTTCGTCGATGATGCCGGTCGACAGCAATGCCTTGTTCAACAATCCGTTGGTCTGCAGGATTCCCATCCAGGCGTAGATGCGGATCAGGAATGAAATCCACGAAGGCAGGATGACCAGCATCAGCGCGATATTGCGCGTGGTCGCGGGCAACCGGGCGATGGTATAGGCCATCGGGTAGCCAATCAGCAGGCAGAAGAAGGTGGAGATCGCGGCGATCTTGAGCGAGCTCGCGTACGCCTCGAGGTAGTGGTTGTCGCTCACCAGTTCCAGGAAGTTGCTCAGGTTGAGCTTGAGCATCACCGCCTTGTCAACAAACTCCAGGATCGGCGTGTACGGCGGGATCGCCAGCGCCTGGTGCGAGAAGGCAATCTTCAGCACGATCAGGAACGGCACCGCGAAGAACAGCAGCATCCACAGGTACGGAACCGATATCACGGCCCAGCGGGGATGCGGCAGCAGCGTGCGGCGCCAATTCATGAATTGAGCACCACGCCCGCGTTGTCGTCCCAGGACACCCAGACTTCATCGTTCCAGGTAAAGCTGTCGCTGGCCCAACGTTCGCGGTTGGCAAAGTTGGACATCAGCTTGAAACCACTGGGCAGGCGCACGTGGTAGACCGAGTGGCTGCCGTAGTACGCGATTTCCTCAATGACGCCGCGCGCCTTGTTGTGCTTCTGGACCGGCTCGTCCTTGCTGATGCCGACCTTTTCCGGCCGCACCGCGAATGTAACGCGCTGACCCTCGAATCCGCTGATGCCATGGCCGATGAACACCGGGTCGGGCAGCGCATCGGATCGAATGGTCACGAACTCCGGATTGTCCTGCTCGATGCTGCCCTCGATCACGTTCAACAAGCCGATGAACTCCGCCGCGAAACGGCTGGTCGGTTGTTCGTAGATTTCGTCCGGCGTACCCACCTGGCGAATGCGCCCGGCATCCATCAATGCGATCCGATGCGCCATGGTCATTGCCTCTTCCTGGTCGTGGGTGACCATGACGCAGGTAACGGCGAGTTTTTCGATGATGTTCACCAGCTCGAGCTGCATGTGCGAGCGCAGTTTTTTGTCCAGTGCGCCCATTGGTTCGTCGAGCAACAGCAGTTTCGGCCGCGTTGCCACCGACCGCGCCAAGGCCACGCGCTGTTGCTGGCCGCCCGACAACTGGTGCGGCTTGCGCTTGGCGAATGAGGTCATTTGCACCAGCGCCAGCATTTCCTCGACGCGCCGGGCCACTTCCGCTTTCGGCATCTTCTTTTGCGTGGGACCGAAGGCGACGTTCTGTTCCACCGTCATGTGCGGGAACAAGGCATAGGACTGGAACATCATGTTGACGGCTTGGTCGTAGGGGGCGATGTCATTCATC
>JBBRXD010000025.1:0-16375 GCA_038248775.1 Lysobacterales bacterium
GGCGGACAAGCAAATCCTGCTGATCGCCCAGAAGAGCCCGGACGTGGACGATCCCGCGCAGGCTGACCTGTATCCGGTCGGCACGCTGGCGACCGTGCTGCAATTGCTGAAGCTTCCAGACGGCACCATCAAGGTGCTGGTGGAAGGCGTGTCGCGCGTCGCCATCGAGGGCTATGGCGACAACGACGGCGCATTGACTGCGCAGGGCACTGCCCTGGAGTCGAGCTACGAGCGCGACGAGCGCGAGATGGGCGTGACCGTCGGCTCGCTGATGGGCCTGTTCGAACAATATGTAAAAACCAATCGCAAACTTCCGCCTGAACTGCTGACCACGCTTTCGGGCATCGATGATCCGGGTCGGGTTGCCGATACGATTGCCGCGCATCTCGGTGCGCGCCTGGCCGATAAGCAACGACTGCTTGAGACCCTGGAAGTCGGGCAGCGCCTCGAGATCCTGATCGGCCTGGTGGACGGCGAGATCGACGTACAGCAGATCGAGAAGCGCATCCGCGGCCGCGTGAAATCGCAGATGGAACGCAGCCAGCGCGAGTACTACCTCAACGAGCAGATGAAGGCGATCCAGAAAGAACTGGGCGACCTTGACGAGGCGCCCAACGAGCTCGAGGAGCTCGCCAAGAAAATCGCCGGCGCAGGAATGCCCAAGCCAGTGGAAGCAAAAGCCAAATCCGAATTCGCCAAGCTCAAGCAGATGTCGCCGATGTCGGCTGAGGCTACGGTCGTTCGCAATTACCTCGATTGGCTGATTGGCGTGCCGTGGAAGAAGCGCACCAAGGTGCGCAAGGACCTGAAGGCTGCCCAGCAGGTGTTGGATGCCGACCATTACGGCCTGGAAAAGGTGAAGGACCGGATTCTCGAATACCTCGCGGTGCAGACCCGGGTGAAGCAGATGAAGGGCGCGATCCTGTGCCTGGTCGGTCCGCCCGGCGTAGGCAAGACTTCGCTCGGCCAGAGTATCGCCAAGGCGACCAACCGGAAGTTCATTCGCATGTCGCTCGGTGGTGTGCGCGACGAAGCCGAGATTCGCGGCCATCGCCGGACCTACATCGGTTCGATGCCCGGACGCATCGTGCAGAACCTGAGCAAGGTCGGCAGCAAGAACGCCTTGTTCATGCTCGACGAAATCGACAAGATGAGCATGGATTTCCGTGGCGATCCGTCATCGGCGCTGCTCGAAGTGCTCGACCCCGAGCAGAACCACAGCTTCAACGACCACTACCTGGAAGTGGACCTGGATCTTTCCGAGGTCATGTTCGTGGCGACCGCGAATTCGCTGAACATTCCCGGCCCCTTGCTCGACCGCATGGAAGTCATCCGGATCCCCGGCTACACCGAGGAAGAGAAGCTCAACATCGCCGAGCGCTACCTGATGCGCAAACAGTTCAAGGCCAACGGCTTGAAGGACGACGAGCTGAAGATCCAGGAGTCGGCGGTGCGCGACATCGTTCGCTACTACACACGCGAGTCCGGCGTGCGCAACCTCGAACGCGAGATCGCCAAGATCGCGCGCAAAGTGGTGAAGGAACTGGCATTGGCCGGCCCGCGGCCGGCGCCGAAGAAAGGCGCGAAGCCGGCGCCACCCATCCAGGTCAGCAACAAGAACCTCGACAAGTATCTCGGCGTGCGTCGCTTCGATTTCGGCCGTGCCGAAGCCGAGAACGAAGTCGGACTGGTAACCGGCCTGGCTTGGACCGAGGCAGGCGGCGACCTGCTGCAGATCGAGGCATCGGTGATGCCGGGCAAAGGCCAGTTGATCCTGACCGGGCAACTGGGCGACGTGATGCAGGAGTCGGTGAAAGCGGCATTCACCGTGGTTCGTTCGCGCAGCGAGCGACTCGGCCTGGATGCGGACTTCCACCAGAAGTTCGACACCCACGTGCACGTGCCCGAGGGTGCGACACCCAAGGACGGTCCCAGTGCCGGCGTTGCGATGGTGACGGCCCTGGTCTCGATATTGTCGGGCGTTCCGATCCGGTCCGATGTGGCGATGACCGGCGAGATCACCCTGCGTGGCCGGGTGCTGCCGATTGGCGGCCTGAAGGAAAAACTGCTGGCGGCCCTGCGTGGCGGAATCAAGACCGTCATCATCCCCGAAGAGAACCGCAAGGATCTTGCCGACATTCCGAAGAACGTCACGCAAGGCCTTGAGATCGTTCCGGTGAAGTGGATCGACGAGGTGCTCGACATCGCACTGGTGCGGCCGATTGTTCCCCAGTCAGGCGAGGTTCCGACACCTGTCGAAGCGGTTGACGAGACGGCTGAGCGCAAATCGGAAGCAGTTCGCGCGCATTGATGCAAGTGCATGTGACAAGCCGGAAAGCCGCGAAAAACATGGCTTTCCGGTTGCACCCGGAAATTCCCGCTGGTATAAATCTTAGGAACCGTCGACGATGACTCGCGATGGCACTGGAGGAACGGACGATCCGCGCCCAACGCCGAATTGATCCGCATGACAAGAACCGCGGGAATGTCCCGCCTAGGGAGTCACTAATGAACAAAGGCGATTTTATCGGCGCTGTCGCTGACACTGCCGAACTGTCCAAGGCCGACGCCGCGCGCGCCGTCGATGCAATGATTGATGTCGTCAAGAATGCTCTCAAGTCGGGCGACACCATCACTTTGGTCGGCTTTGGTACCTTCTCCGTGCGCGAGCGCGCTGCCCGCCAGGGCCGCAACCCGCAGACCGGCGACACCATCAAGATCAAGGCCTCCAAGAATCCGGCGTTCAAGGCTGGCAAAGCCCTGAAGGATGCAGTAAACTGATTGTCTCCTTTGGGTGCTTAGCTCAGCGGTAGAGCGTCTCCCTTACACGGAGAGGGTCGGGGGTTCGAAACCCTCAGCACCCACCAGCTCCGGGTTGGACAAGAGCCCAGGCAATGTTTCGTGGAGTGGTAGTTCAGTTGGTTAGAATATCGGCCTGTCACGCCGAGGGTCGCGGGTTCGAGTCCCGTCCACTCCGCCACACCCCCGAAGGCGCCTGAGAAGGCGCCTTCGTTTTTTCCGGGTTCGCCGACAGCGCGCCCAACAACATTGGCCAGACACCATGCTCCAAAGCATTCGCGAGAAAACTTCCGGTTGGATTGCCGTCGTCATCCTCGGCTTGGTGATCGTGACGATGGCCTTCTTCGGCATCGAGTCGTACGTTGGCAGCGTCGACAATTTTGCGGCCAAGATCGAGGGCCCGGCCAAGTTCCTCGGCTACGGTGGCCAGGTCCGCGAGATCAGCGCGGCTCAATTCCGCGAGCGTTTCGATCGCGTCAGGCAGCAGGAGCGCACTGCCAAGGGCGAAGCGTTCGATCCGACCGCATTCGAGTCGTTGCAGAAGAAGCGAGAAGTACTCGATCAGCTGGTTGACGAGGCGTTGCTCGGGCTGGTCGCCGAAAAAGAAGGGCTGGTACTTCCGAACTCGGCCGTGCAGAAGGAAATCATGGGTATCGAGGCCTTCCAGACGGCTGGCCGTTTCGATCCCAAGCAGTACCAGCTGGTGCTGGGTGCGCAGAATATGACGCCGTTGCAGTTCGAGAAGCTGATCACCGCCGATCTGATCCAGCGCATGCTGCCCGAAGAGCTGATGGCCTCCAGTTTCGTCAGTGATGCCGAACTCGATGCTTACCTGCGATCAAGCCGACAAACGCGAGACATCCGTTTCATTGAATTGCCGCCGGTGCTGCCGACGACGCCGCCGCCGGGCGAGGCTGAAATCAAGACATGGTACGACGGCCATCTCGCCGATTATCGCAGCCCCGAACAAGTCGCCATCGAATATGTCGAGCTTGATGTCGCCGCCATGCCCGTGGACACGGTTGCCGACGAGGCCAGCCTGCGCGAGCGCTACGAGTCGGTGAAAGCCCGGTACGGCACCGTCGAGCAGCGCATCGCCTCGCATATCCTGGTGAAGGTCGACGAAAAGGCGACTGCGGCACAGGTTTCGGCAGCACAGGCCAAGGCGAACGACATCGCGGCCAAGGCTCGCGCGCCGGGCGCCGATTTCGCGGCACTGGCCCGTGCCAATTCCGATGACGTGGGTTCCAAGGACGCCGGCGGCGACCTGGGCCCGGTCGAGAAGGGCGTGTTCGGTGACCAGTTCGACAAGGTGTTCTTCGCCATGGAACCGGGCCAGGTCAGCGACCCGGTGCGCCTGGAGGACGGATTCCACGTGGTCCTCTACCGCGACCGCGTGGCGGGCAATGCCAAGCCGTTCGAGGAAGTTCGCGCCGAAATCGAAGCTGAAATGCTCGAGTCGGAGCGCGAGCGCGTGTTCAACGATGTTGCCGGCCAGTTGGTCGACCGCATCTTCGACGATCCGACCGCGTTGGCGCCCGCAGCCAAGGCCCTGAACCTTCCGGTCCAGCGCACCGCTTTGTTCTCCGCTGCGTCCGGTGAAGGCATTGCCGCGCTGCCGGGGGTACGCAAGGCGGCGTTCAGCGATGCGCAGAAGACGGAACGGCAAGTAAGCGATCCGATTGAAATCGGATCCAACCACACGGTCGTCGTGCACGTGATCGACCATCGCCCGGCGGCAGCGCTGCCGATGGCGTCCATTCGCGATCGGATCATCAACGACATCAATTCCGATCGCATTGCAAAGGCGACCAGGCAGGCCGCCGAGCAATGGTTGGCTCGCGCGAACAAAGGCGAGACGCTCGACGCCATCGCTGCCAGCATGGGTCGCATGGTTTCCGACTTGCCCGGCCTGCAGCGCCAGGCGCCAAATCCGCAATTGCAGTTGGCCGTGGATGAGGCGTTCCGCCAACCGCACCCGGTTGCTGGCAAGCCCAGACCCGTGGATCTGGTTACCGTCGGTCCCAACCAGTTCCTGCTTTTGGAAGTCGTGGCGGTCAAGGATGGCGACCTGAGCGCCCTGGATGCCAAGACTCGCGTGGAGCTGAAGAAGCAGTTCGCCCAGATGCGCGGCGCGGTCGATGCACGCGCGTTCGTGCAGGCACTGCGCAAGCAATACAAGATTACCGTCGCCGAAGAAAGGCTCTGACGGATAGACGCCGATCCGGACGGATCGGCGTGTTCTTCATGAAGGCCCGGGCAATGCGCCGGGCCTTGGTGTTTCAGACACCTTCGATTCCGGTCATGCCGAGCACGTTGTAGCCAGCATCAACGTAGGTGATTTCACCGGTAACACCACTGGCAAGGTCCGAGCTCAGGAAGGCCGCGACATTGCCCACGTCTTCAATCGTGACGCTTCGGCGCAGCGGCGCGTATTGCTCGACATGGGTCAGCATCTTGCGGAAGTTGGCGATGCCGGCGGCAGCCAGCGTCTTGATCGGGCCGGCTGAAATGGCGTTGACGCGGGTGCCTTCCGGGCCGAGGTTCAAGGCCAGGTAGCGTACATTGGCTTCCAGGCTCGCTTTGGCCAGTCCCATCACGTTGTAGTTGGCCAGGGCGCGTTCCGCACCAAGGTAACTCAGGGTCAGGATGCTGCCGCCGCGACCCTTCATCATCGGCCGCGCCGCCTTGGCCAATGCCGCCAGGCTGTAGCTGGAGATGTCGTGCGCGATGCGGAAGCTCTCGCGCGTCAGGCCTTCGAGGAATTCGCCGTCGAGTGCTTCGCGCGGCGCGAAGCCGACCGAGTGCACCAGGATATCCAGGCCGTCCCAGCTCTTGCCCAGTTCCGAGAATACGTTATCGATCTGCGCGTCCTCCGAAACATCGCAGGGCAGAACGATCTTCGCGCCGTATTCGGTGGCGGCAGCCTCAACGCGCGACTTCAGTTTTTCGTTCTGGTAGGTGAAAGCCAGTTCGGCACCTTCTCGGGCCATCGCTTCGGCGATGCCGGTGGCGATCGAGCGTTGGCTTGCGATGCCGACGATCAAGGCGCGCTTGCCGGTAAGGAATCCCATTGTGTTTCTCCTGATTGTGCGAATTCGCAGGGGGCTAGTTTGAACGCGGGCGAGCCATACCGCCAAGCATGGTCACTTCCCGGCTCAAGGCGCCAGTTTCAACTTCTGTCCGGGATGGACCATGGCCCGGGCGCCCAGCTTGTTGAGGCGGCGCAGGACATCGATGCTCAAACTGTAGCGGCGCGCAATCAACCACAGCGAATCGCCGTTGCGCACCTCATGCACCTTGGGCGTGGTCGCCGGGGAAGCGGCCGAATCGGTCGATACGGTTTCTCCAGCCGAATCGAACGCTGGTTGCCCGGGGTGTCGGGTTTCGCTGGCGAGCATCCCCGCTTCGTCCCGGGATGGCTGCTGCCAACCGATGGTCGGTGTCAGCACCAGGCGTGGCACGCCAGCGACTACCCGGCCATTCTTGAAGCCGGGATTCAAACGGCGGATCTGTTTCGGATCCTGGTCCTGCCGACGCGCGAATTCATCAAGCGATTGCACGTCCGCCTCGATCAGCAGGGGCAGCAACGGCACGAAGCGGGTGTCATTTGGCAGTGACAGGCCGTTGCGTTCGGGCTCGGAAACCAGGCACGACAGCGCCTGCAATTTCGCGACGTAATCGTAAGTGATGTTTGACAGGCCGTGCGGCTTGCGCAGGGCTGCAGAGACCTCGCGGCTGCGTGACCGCCTGAAGGCATTCTGGATACGACCCTCGCCTGCGTTGTAGGCCATCACGATGGCCTGCCATTGGCCGAACATTCCCTGCAATACCTTGAGGTAGGACAAGGCTGCGCGCGTCGATTCCACCGGCGACAGGCGCCCGTCATAGCCAGGCTGGATGTGCACACCGTGGTTGCGCGCCGTGCTCGAGATCATCTGCCACATGCCCGCGGGACCGCCCGGACCCATGGCTTCGGGCTTGTACCAGCTCTCCACCAGCGGAATGAAGACGAACTCCGAGGGTAAGCCCGAACGCTCGACTTCCACGCTGACGAAGTCGAGCAGGGGCAGAACCTGCTCGAGATGACGTGCGAAGGCGGCGGGACTGCCGGCATAGCGCTTGCTCCACCGGCTGCTATTGGTTCCGGCCGCGCACGCCCCTGGGCTCATTCCCTTGTTGATGCGTTCGAAAACGTCTGCGCCGCGGCCCATGACGGGCACCGGGGTCGCCGGCGCACTCGCTGCTGCGGCGGCCGCGCTGGGATCGGCTGCAAGGTCCTGCGTGGGATCGGAGGCAACCGTTTCTGTCGCTGCTGTTGTGGGCTGCTGCACCGGCACCGGCACCTGCGCTGCGGGCAGGTCGGGCCGGACTGCCTGCTGGCAACCGGCAAGCCACAGCATGCCAGCCAGCGCAGCGAGGGGGCGCCCGCGCGCGAACGCCATCAGAATCCGTCTTTCCATGAGCGCAAAGCGGCGAACGCGGCAATCCGGTCGTCCGGCGCCACGCCAAGCTCCCGGAGGCCGGCGCGCAGTCCCGGCTGGTCGACGCGCAGGAAAGGATTGCAGGCGCGCTCACTCGACATCGGACTTGGCACGCTCGGCAAGCCGCGCCTGCGCAGGTCGGCCACCTCGGCCAGGCGATGGTCGCGCTCGGCGTTTTCGGGCTCGGCGGCGATCGAGAACCGTCCATTGGATTGCGTGTATTCGTGGCCGCAGCAAACCTGGATGTCGCCGGGCAGCGCCGCAAGCCGGTCGAGCGAGGCCAGGAACTGGGCCGGCGTACCTTCGAACATGCGCCCACAGCCCAGGCTGAAGAGCGTATCCCCGCAAAAAAGAAAGCCGCTGCCATGGAAGGCGATATGGCTGGTGGTATGCCCGGGCACTTCCATCACATCCAGGTCCAGGTCGAGCGCGTCGATACGGACGCGATCGCCCTCGCGAACGGGCTGCACCGGGAACCGGATCCTGGCGTCGACCGGTCCGTAGCAGGGGATGTTGAATTTTTCGATCAGCGCCGCGGCGCCGCCGATGTGGTCGTCGTGGTGGTGGGTAAGGAGGATGGCGACCGGCTTCAAGCCGGCCTGCGCCGCTTCGATCACGGGCGCTGCATCGCCTGGATCGACGATGACGGCGCGGCCCTCGGCGTCGGAAAGCGTCCAGATGTAGTTGTCCGTGAAGGCGGGCAGGGGGCGCAGAACGAACATTCAGGGAGTGACCTTGCTGGCGGATTGCCGCAGAATCCCGACCATGCCTCCCCGTCACCTTCCGAGTCAACCCGACGCCTCTTCCCATCCGTGGCTGCGGCGGCAGGCGGGACGCGAGCTCCTGACTGGCGTACAGGGCATGGCGATCCCGGAATTGACCCGGATTTTTGGGCAATACGGTCTTTATCTTCGTCCATCTTCCGAAATTGCCCCGGAACTTTCGGGCAACATGCTCAGCCACGTGGTCAGCCTCCACCGATCCGGACAATGCTTGGCGGGGCAGCTGCGCTGCCGGGATGCGGAGTTGCCGATAGAAAGCAGCAGCCTGTCCCTGGTCTATGCCTTGTTCGTGCTCGAGAGCTCTACCGAGCCCGAAGCGTTGATGCATGAAATAGCCCGGGTGCTGAAGCCTGAAGGCGTCGCCTTGGTGATCAGCCTGAACCCCTGGAGCTTGGCGCGATTGCGCTGGTGGTCGCCGTTCAGTCGGGGCACGCCTGTTTCCTATGTCGAGCGCCTCGCTGGCGACGCGGGTCTTGATCGGGTTCGTTACCGTCACATCGGCCCGTTCTGGCCGAATGCAAAGGCGGCGATGTCAGCCGAAGCGGGCGACTCGTGGCTGGACGGATTCCGGGTCGCGAATCTGCTGGTGCTGCGACGTCGCGAAGCCGGTCTGACGCCCTTGCGCCGCAGCCATGCAGCGGTCAGTCTTCGCCCCGGCATGAGCCCCGGCTGACAGGTTTTCCAACAAAGATGAGTGCATTGAAAAAAGTCGAGATCAATACCGATGGCGCTTGCCTGGGCAATCCAGGTCCAGGCGGCTGGGGCGCATTGCTGCGTCATGGCGACACCGAGCGCGAGTTGGCCGGGGGCGAGTCGGACACCACCAACAATCGCATGGAGCTGATGGCGGCGATCGCCGCGCTTGAGGCCCTGACCACCCCGTGCGAGGTCACCCTGCACACCGATTCGCAATACGTACAGAAGGGCGTTGGCGAGTGGATGCCAAGCTGGATCCGTCGTGGCTGGAAGACCGCCGCGGGCCAGCCAGTCAAGAACCAGGACCTATGGGAGCGGCTCGACCGCGCCGCGGGCAAGCACAAGGTGCATTGGCGCTGGGTGCGCGGCCATTCCGGCCACGTAGACAACGAACGCGTGGACAAACTGGCGCGCAATGCGGCTGAACTGATCAAGAAGGACATGGCCTGATGCGGCAGGTGGTACTGGATACGGAAACGACGGGCCTGTCGTGGGAACGCGGAAACCGCGTCATTGAAATTGGCTGCATCGAGTTGCTGGAACGTCGCCCCACCGGCAAGCGCTTCCAGCGCTACCTCAATCCGGGTCGGGACATCGAGCCCGGTGCGCAGGAAGTGACCGGGCTTACCCTGGAATTCCTGTCTGACAAACCGCTTTTTGAACAGGTGGCGGGCGAATTCCTTGATTTTATCCGCGGCGCTGAGTTGATCATCCACAACGCGGATTTCGACGTCGGCTTCCTGGATTACGAGTTGGGACTATTGGGGCCGGGCTTCGGCCGCATCCGCGACCATGCGGGCGTGCTCGACACCCTGAGGCTGTCTCGCGAACGGTTTCCCGGGCAGAGGAACTCGCTGGACGCGCTGTGCCGCCGCCTGGGCGTGGACAACGCGCATCGCAAGTTGCACGGGGCCTTGCTGGACGCCGAATTGCTGGCCGAGGTTTACCTGTCGCTGACCGCTGGGCAGGGCGACCTGGGGCTGAGCATGGCGGTCGCGGCGGCCCCATCGGGCTTGGGCAGCCTGACACCTGCGACAGCGCCGCAAGCGCGGTTGCGGGTACTGCTGGCCAGCGCCGAGGAAGAACTCGCGCACGTTGCGCGGATGGAAAAGATTGGCAAGAAATCAGGCGGCCATACGGTCTGGCCGCCATCACCGGACGCAGGGATTACACCCGACGCAACAGTACGACCGTAATGTTGTCGGAGCCGCCACCATCGAGTGCGGTGGAAATCAGGTGGTCAACGCATTCCTGGGCCGACAGTTCGGTCTGTGCGAGCAAGGAGGCGATTGCGACATCGTTCACTTCCTCGGTCAGTCCATCGCTGCACAGCAGGATCTGGAAGCCGGGCCGAAGCTCGCCCGAGATGGTCTCGACCTTTAGCGCATCGGGATCGGTGACGCCGAGGGCCTGGGTCACCACATTGCGATGCGGATGGCTGCGAGCCTGTTCCGGCGTGATCGCGCCTTGGTCGATGAGTTCCTGCACGTAGCTGTGGTCGGAGGAAAGCTGGCGCAATTGGCCGTTCCACAGGTAGGCTCGGCTATCGCCGACCCAGGCCAGCTCGAAGCGATGGTCGGTGACGCGCAGGGCAACCATGGTGGTGCCCATCGGCAGGCTGTCGGCGCGTCGCCGCGATTGACGGATGATGTCTTCATCGGCGCTGCGGATCGCTTCGCTCAGGCTTCGGCCAGCGCGCACTTCACGAACCACGGCGTCGCGGGCGAGGGCGCTGGCGACCTCGCCAAATTCATGTCCGCCCATGCCGTCGGCTACCAGCCATAGGCCGAGTTCGCCATCCGAGTAATAGGTGTCCTCGTTGAGCTCGCGGCGCAGGCCGACGTGGCTCGAGTTTCCAAATTCAATCATGGGCAAAAGTCTGCCATGTGGCGCAACTCCAAGGGAACAAGCTTCATCATCGCAAAATTAGAGCCGCAGGCCAAAGTCCGGGCTTTCCCCAACCCTTCAGGAACATCATACGGTCTGCAGGGAAAAAGGTTGGAAACTGGCCGAACCGGGGGCTGGCAGCTTATACTTCGCGCCCTGCCGGGCCCGTTGGGGCCCCGACCCGACCGGAGAGGTGGCAGAGTGGTCGAATGTATCTGACTCGAAATCAGACGTACGTGTAAGCGTACCGTGGGTTCGAATCCCACCCTCTCCGCCAAAAATGGACGAGCCCCTTCGGGGGCTTTTTCATTTTCCGGCTAAACTTGATTCCCTCCGACCCTGTGAGCTAGCCATGTCCGAGATCCTGGTACCCGTGTCCTTTGGCGAACTGCTGGACAAGATCGCGATCCTGCAGATCAAGTCCGAGCGCATGACCGACGAGGCGAAGCTGACCAACGTGCGCAAGGAACTGGACACCTTGTCTGCGACATGGCTTGGCCACCCGACCGCCGGGCACGATATCGTCAACCTGCGCGCCCAACTGAAGTCAGTGAACGAGCGCCTGTGGGATATCGAGGACGACATTCGCCGTTGCGAGCAACGCCAGGACTTCGGGGCTGAATTCATTCGCCTCGCGCGCGCGGTGTATTTCGAAAACGATGAACGCGCATCCGTCAAGAAGCAGATCAACCTGGCGCTGGGGTCTTCCTACGTGGAAGAGAAGTCCTACCAGGATTACCGCGCCGGCTCGACGCCGACTGCCTGATTGCGCGCCCCATCGGCGACAAAGGCATCGAAAATCCCCGTTACTTCGTCAATCGATATCAAGTCCATCACGCCTGGAAATTCGACCCGCTTGCCCCAGCGCAGTTCGCTGGCCGGCTTGCCCATGAATTTTCGCGAGGCCTGGTCGTAATGGTTCACCGACCAGCGCAGGTCGGAGTAAGGGCCGCAGCGTTCGCGGTCGGTACAGGCGAATAGTCCGATCACTTTCGTGCCCATCGCATTGGCCATGTGCGCGGGGCCGGAGTCGGGGCTGAGCACGAGCGTTGCCCGTTCCAGCAGGGCCAGCAATTGTTTCAGCGTGTCCTTGCCGATCAGATCGATTGCGGGATGGCGCATGGCGCTGAGGATTTCATCGCCGGTGCGCCGCTCCAAGTCACTGCGTCCACCGCAGATCGCGATCCGCCAGCCCTGTTGCGCCGCGTGGTCGGCCACGGCGGCATAACGGTCGGCACGCCAGTTGCGCAGCGTGTGGCTGGAGCATGGCGAGACGATCAGTGTCGGCTGGTCGCCAGGCAACTGTTCCGCCGCCCAGGCGCGGGCCGCTTCGGGAACGGGCAGACCCCATTCAACGCGGTCCTGCCTGAGGCCGAGGGGTTCGCAGAATTTCGCGAACGCATCCAGCACATGGTGGCCGCCGGCAGGGATGCGCTCGTTGATGAACAGGGAATGGCCTTCCTTGCTGCGCGCGAGGTCGTAGCCGATGCGTCGGTCTGCCCGCACCAGCGCCGACAGCAGGTTGGCGCGCAGGGCCAGTTGCATCTGCAACAGCACCTCGAATCGGCGGCCGGCCAATACTTTGCGCAGCGCCGACACCCCCCGGGCCCCGGCACCCTTGTCGAACACGATCAGTTCGACGTCCTCCAGGCCCTCCATCAGCCTGGATTCGCCTTTTCCCAGTATCCAGGTGATCGGCACGTCTGGCCAGGCGCGACGAAGCGTCCGGATCAGCGGCAGCACGTGCGTGGCGTCGCCCAAGGCCGACAGGCGGAGCAGGCAGATTGATCGCGGCGCGGCGGGAGGGCTCACTTGCTAGAATTCACCGTGATGGACGCGCTTACCGCCAGCGGCAGCCGACAGTCTTTCCGCGATGCGGGCGGGCAGGGCACGATTGTGTTCGACCCGGCGCGCCTGGGGCAAGCCACGCCGGCCAGCTTCGACCCCGCCAGCTACGGCACCCGGGCCCAGCCCGTGCAGGGCAGGGGCGGTCGCGGCGCTGCGTGGTTCGTAGAAGGCGAGTTCGGCGACGGCGTGTTGCGCCACTACCGGCGCGGCGGCTGGATGGCCCGCGCCAGCAGGGATGCCTACTGGTGGCGCGGCGAGCAACGCGTGCGCAGCCTGCGCGAATTTTCACTGATGCAGCAGCTGGATAATCTCGGGCTGCCGGTGCCGGCGCCGGTGGCGGCGTTTTATCGACGCGCCGGATGGCATTATCGCGCGGCCATCATCGTCATGCGCATCGAGCCTGCCGCTTCCTTCGCCAGCCTGGTATCAGCGTCGCCGACTTCGGCGCCTTGGGCCGGCGTGGGCGATGCCATCGGCCGTTGCCATCGCCAACTCGCGCGGCATGCCGACCTCAATGCGAACAATGTGTTGCTCGACACCGAGGGCAAGGCCTGGTTGATCGACTGGGACAAGGGCGCGGTGGAAGCGCGGCCCGGTCCGTGGCGCGACGCTGTCATCGAACGCCTCGCGCGGTCCTTGCGCAAGGAATGCCCGGCGTTGTCGCCGGCCGACCTGGAATCTGGCATGGCGCGCTTGCGCACCGCCCACGACAAGGCGCTCGCTGGATGAACTGGTCGCTTCGATTCCTGGGTGTGGGAAGTTCGGCGGCCGTCGAGCTGGGTTCGGCGTCTGCAGTCATTGAGCGCGATGCGCAACCGCTGCTGATGATCGACTGTGGACAGGAAGCGCTGACCGCTTATCTTGCCCATTACGGCGAGGCGCCGACGGCGGTTTTCATCACCCATGTGCACATGGACCACGTGGCCGGGCTTGAGCGTCTTTTCTACAGAACCTATTTCGATTCACAGCGCTGCGGCAAGCTCAAGCTCTACGTGCCGGCCAGTGTCGTGCCTCACCTGCAGTCGCGGCTTGCCGACTACCCGGGCGTCATTGCGGAGGGCGGCGCCAACTGGTGGGATGCGTTCCAACTGGTGCCGGTGTCCCGGGGTTTCTGGCATGCGGGCCATTGGTTCGACGTATTTCCCGTTCGCCACCACCTGCCCGATACCGCCTTCGGGCTGTGCTTGCGCGGCGCGATGGTATGGACGGGCGACACCCGGCCGATTCCGGAAATGCTGGCGCGCTATGCCGATGCCGGCGAGATGATCGCGCATGACTGCGCGCTGGTCGGCAACCCATCGCATAGCGGCGTGGATGACCTGGAACGCGAATATCCGTCCGATCTACTCGCGCGTTGCGTGCTGTATCACTACGGTAGCAAGGCTGATGGCGAGTCGCTGCGGACACGCTCTTACCGCGTGGCGGCGCCTGCCGACGTGATCGTGCTTTCGCCGCCCATTGACATGGCCTTGCCCGGATGAGACCCGCGATCGATCCCGGCCACCTGCATCGCGTGACCACGCCCATCGACAGGCTTGGGCGCAGGCTGCGTGACTTGCGCGTATCAGTCATCGAGACCTGCAATTACCGCTGCCCCTATTGCATGCCCGAGCACAGCACGCCTGCCGAAAGCGCGCTGGACCGCGCGCGCCGGTTGGACTTCAAGCAGATTGAGTCGGTGGTGCGAAGCTTCGTACGCATGGGCGTGCGCAAGGTTCGACTGACCGGTGGCGAGCCGCTGCTGCGCAAGGACTTGCCAGCGCTGGTGTCGCGCCTTGCCACGATTCCAGGCGTCGAGGACTTGGCGCTGACCACCAATGCTTCGCTGTTGGCAGGCAAGGCCAAAGCCCTGCGCGATGCCGGCTTGCACCGGCTGACGATCAGCCTGGACGCGCTCGATCCGGAAATATTCAGCCAGTTGTCCGGCGGTCGCGGCGATGTCGCCGATGTGCTCGCCGGCATTGCGGCGGCAGAAGCCGCGGGCTTTGGTTCGATCAAGTTCAATACGGTCGTGCAACGGGGCGTCAATGAAAGTGAAGTGCTGCGACTGGTCGAGAGATTCCGCGGCACGCCGCATGTGCTGCGCTTCATCGAGTTCATGGATGTCGGAACCTGTAATGGCTGGCAGCCGCAAGCGGTGGTGTCGTCGCGTGAGCTGCGTGATCGCATCCATGCGCGCTGGCCCTTGCGCCCAATTCAGCCGGGCTATCGCGGCGAAGTCGCTGCCCGCCATGCCTTCGTGGATGGCCAGGGCGAAGTGGGCTTCGTCAGTTCCGTCAGCGCGCCGTTCTGCGGTGATTGCCATCGCGCCCGCCTGTCTGCCGACGGGCAAGTCTTCACCTGCCTGTTCGCGGCGAAGGGCAGCGACCTGCGCCCAGCCATCGAGATTGGCGACAGCGCGATCGACGCGCGCGTCGCGGAAATCTGGGGCCAGCGCGCCGATCGCTACAGCGAACTGCGTGAAGCGGGCCGGCGTGATTCCAAAAAAATTGAAATGTTCTTCATTGGTGGCTGAATGCGCGACAAGACTCCTTCCCTGCCGATCCTTACCCACATCGCCGCAGATGGCAGCCCGACCATGGTGGACGTGTCGGCAAAGCCAGCCACGCAGCGCGAAGCCAGCGCGTCATGCGCGGTCGTATTTCCCGCCGATGTCGCCACCACCCTGCAGGCCGCCGACCTGCATACAGCCAAAGGTCCGGTGATTGCGACGGCAATCGTGGCTGGCACCCTGGCGGTCAAGAAGACACATGAGCTGATTCCGTTCTGCCATCCACTGCCGATCGATGGCTGCCAGTTCCAGATCGAGTGGGACGATGCGACCCGCCTGCGCATCGTCTGCAGCGTTCGCACCGTGCATCGCACCGGCGTCGAGATGGAGGCACTGACCGGCGCGACCGTTGCCGCGCTGACGGTCTACGACATGTGCAAGGCGCTATCGCACGAACTGGTGATCGGGCCTGCCATGTTGCTGTCGAAATCCGGTGGCAAGCACACGATCGTTCCGCCATGAGCGTGACCGTGCTTTATTTCGCCAGCCTGCGTGATGCCGCTGGCGTGGATGCCGAAGTGCTCGAGCTTCCGGCCTCGCTTGACGCATTGTACGAATCGCTGCGTGCGCGCCACGGCTTCGCGCTGGCCCGCGAAAAACTTCGCGTGGCCGTGGATGGCGCCTTCGCGGACTGGGCGGATCCGGTTGCCGATGGCGCCGAAATCGCCTTCATACCGCCGGTGTCCGGAGGTTGAGGATGTCGCACTTTGAAATTTCCGAGTCGCCCATCGACGTCACGCACTTGCGGGGACTTCTCCTGGGAACCGGTTCAGGCGCCTACGCCAGCTTCGAGGGCTGGGTACGTGACCGCAATGATGGACGCGCCGTCCTGGCGCTGGCCTATGAGTCTTACCGGGCGCTGGCCCAAGCTGAAGGCGTAGCCATCCTGGCCGAGGCGCGCACCCGCTTCGACATCCACGAAGCCGCCTGCGTGCATCGGGTGGGCCAGCTCGCATTGGGCGAGCTTGCGGTCTGGGTGGGTGTCAGCGCCGCGCATCGCGGACCGGCGTTCGATGCCTGTCGCTGGATCATCGACGAAGTGAAGTTGCGCGTTCCCATCTGGAAGCACGAGCACTATGCGGAAGGCGGGCAGGCCTGGCTGCATCCATCGCCGCGCGAGGGTAGCGGCTAGAGCTGTCGCGGCCAAGGCCGCTCCTACCAGGCCAGTCGGCAGTAGCAGGGTGGCAGCCCTTGCCGGCTTGCCTCGGCGCCCGAATCAGTCAATACCGTTGCTGCCTTCCGGCCCTGGCGGGGTTTTCAACCTATCGTCGCGAGGGGCCGACAAAGGCCACCATTGAAAACGGGTGGCGGAGAGAGAGGGATTCGAA
>JBBRXD010000026.1:0-16259 GCA_038248775.1 Lysobacterales bacterium
ATATCCACCTGGCCGCCACCGAAGTTCGGCGCATACAGGCCACGTTCGACCGACGCGATCATCTCGGCGGGATCGCGGTTGCCGGCCAGCATGTAGGTGTTGGTCATGCGTGGCATCGGCAGGTGGGCGAAACTTTCGCGACGGCCGTTGCCGGTCGGCGACATTCCCATCAGCCGCGCGTTCAAGGTGTCCTGCAGGTAGCCGCGCAGGATGCCGTCCTCGATCAACGTGGTGCACTGGGTCACCGTGCCTTCGTCGTCGACATTAAGCGAACCGCGCCGACCCGCCAGGGTGCCATCGTCAACGATGGTGACGCCGGGCGCGGCAACGCGCTGGCCGATGCGATTGGAATAGACCGAGGTACCCTTGCGATTGAAATCGCCTTCCAGGCCATGGCCGACGGCTTCGTGCAGCAGCACGCCGGGCCAGCCCGGCCCGAGCACCACCGGCATCACGCCAGCGGGTGCGTCCTCCGCTTCCAGGCTCACCAGCGCCTGGCGCAGTGCCTCGCGCGCGGTCGCCCTGGGCTTGTCGTCGGCGAACAACTGCTCGTAGGAATATCGACCTCCACAGCCCGCGTAGCCGGATTCCCGGCGTCCGTTTTCCTCCACGTACACCTGCACGTTGAAGCGCACCAGCGGCCGCACGTCTGCGGCAAGCACGCCATCGCTGCGCGCCACCAGCATCGTATCCACCGCGCCCATCAGGCTTACCACCACTTGCTTCACGCGGGGATCGGCCGCGCGCATGAAGGCATCGATCTCGCGCAGCGCGGCCACTTTCTTCTCTGGCGCCATGCCCTCGATGGGATCTTCCGGTGCATAGAGTTGCCGCCCCGCCACCGCGATTCGATGACCGGCCGGGAGGGTGCCGCCATCGCGACTGATCGCCCGCGCGGCCGCTGCCGAATCGATCAGCGCATCGCTGCGGATATCGTCGGACTAGGCAAAGCCGGTTCGCTCCCCGCTGATCGCACGCACGCCCACGCCCTGCTCGATCGAATGCGCACCGTCCTTGACGATGCCATCCTCCACCGTCCAGCTTTCGCGCCGGCTGTGCTGGAAATACAGGTCGCCAAAATCCACGCCCGGGCCCATCAGGCGTGAGAACGCCTGGTCTATTTCAGACAGACCCATTCCGGTCGGTGTCAGCAGCCGCGATTGCGCGAGTTCCAGGGTTTGGGCCATTGCTTTCTCTGGGTGGTGGTCAGGTAACAGGTGTGGTCAAGCCGCCGGTAATCAAGGCGGCGCGGGCAGCGGCGCAGCGGGTTGGGATGGCGGCGTGGGCGCGGGCGTGGCCGGTGCCGACGGATTTTCCGGCAGCCCGGGCGATCGCGCGGGCCCGCGTTCGATGATTTTTGTCACCGGCTTCGCCCACGGACCACTGACTTTGTAAACGACGCGCGTTGTCTGCTTCAGCGGCCGCTGCAGGACGGCCTGCGCCATCGCGCCAACGGCGGCACCAGCCGGTCCACCAGCAAGCAATCCGATCGCTGGCAGGATGCCACCGGCCTTGGGTAGTACTTCCACGCGCTGGTCATAAACCTGTTCACGCAACCCGGTTTCGCCGCTGACGCGGATTTCTGCAGCCGGGCCGTCAATGCGCAGGTTGTCGGTGCGTGCCTTGCCATCGTTGAAGGTGAAATCGCCGCGCGCGCTGTTGAATGAAAAGCCCTTCTTGAAAAAATCGCTGAAATCCAGCGACAGCCGCCGTGGGATTTCGGCAAGGCTGATCAGCCCCAGGATTCGGCCGGAACCTCCGGGCTCGACGTCGAGCAAGCGCCCTTCGCCGACATCGAGCTTGAGCGAGCCATTGAATGTTGCCAACGCGAAGGCGCCGGGTGAGTCCGGCCAACTTCCCGCCAGCGTCGCCTTGGTCTTGCCGCCTTGCACCATGTCCTTGTAACCGAGCGCATCAAGCATTTGTCCCAGGCTGTTGGCGGCAAATTCGAGGCGGAAGTTCGAACGGGTTGCGCCATTGGTGCGCACCCATTCGCCGGCTGCGTTGAGGTTGAGGTTCTTGGCCTGGGTCTGGAACTTATCGACACGCATGCCGCTGGGCATCGGCGAGGTCGCCAATTCGGCCTTTCCCAGCTGTGCCTGGCCGATTCGAAAGTCGGCAATGGAGAATCGCATTGGCGGTAATGACGCTGGATCCTCGACCGCCATGCTCGATTCCGCCGATCCCTCGCCGGGATCGGTCGATGCCGGTTTTTCCGGCCCGGTATCCGAGGGCAGGTGTAACCGCGCGAACCGGCCTTGCACCGTGCGCGAGGATTCGGTTGGGATTTCGATCGAACCTTCGATACCCTTGCCTTTGATGGCCGCCACCGTCATCGCCGCATTCTTGTTGATTTCAAGCCTGGAATCGGCAAACGCGCGATCCATGAAGATCAGCTGGCCAGCCTGCAGGTTCACGTCGTTGATGGTGGACGCACTGCTGCCCTTGCCCGAAAACGCAACCCAGCCCGTCGCATCGACCACCGGCGCGTTGCCGCGCACGCTGATGCCTTTCGCCGGAATCGCGGACATGGCGCCTTCGCCCAATTGCATTGCGCCCGCGATGGGCTGGTTCTTGCGTAGCTGCGCGCGTAACCGCATCAGGCCGCCCAGCCGCAGGTTCATTTCGCCCTGTTCGATCGGCAGCGCCAATTGCAGGTCCAGTGGCAATGCCCTGCCCGCAGGCTTCCGGAAAGGTTCGGGCATGGACAAACGGGTGCCGACCAGGTCGGAGCTGACACGCAGCTGCGATGGCGGCTGTCGCTTCCCCACCGCCTTGGGTATTCGCACCGCCAGCGTCCAGTCGCTGCTCCCCGTCATCCACGGCTTCAGCCACGCGAGGTCTGCGTATCTGTCCACCAGCGTGGGAGCTGCGAAGCGGCCGCGCAGGGTCGCCAGTGCCGCCAATGCCGGATCGCCGACTTGCTGTCCAACGCGCAGGTTGAACACGCCCGGCTGGTTGCCGAACAGCACTCGCAAATCCCGCGTGGCGAATCCGTGTTGCGAAAATCGGGTCTGGCCGCTGACCTGCGTGAAGGCGATATCCCAGCGCGAATCGGCAAGCGCTGCGCGCTCAAGATCCAGCGTACCCTCGATGCGCTTTTCGCCCAGGCCTTGGCGCAGCGGCAAGTCCAGCAACAGCGCCACCTTGGCGACGCCGCCAATGGTCGCAGCCTTCAGGTGCTCGCCGTACTCACGATTGAGCGGGCTCTCCATCATCAGCTGGCGCAGTGGTTCGCCCCGCGTGTCCGAGTCGATTTCAAGCTTCAGCACCGGCGCGTGGAAATCGGCGATGCCACCAACGAATCGCTTGACGGGGTTGCCGCGCAGCACGGCAACACCAGCAAGCTCGATGCCGGAGCCATTGAAAGTGACGTCGATATCCATGGCCTCGCCCGCAGGCCAGTTCTCGTTGAACTTGAGGGTCGCGCCACGAATTCGTGCGCGCGCATCCAAGCGTCCGGTATTGTTCCGGAACGGCCAGTCATCGAGATCGCCACCGATCGTAATGCGCCCGTCCAGCACCTGGCCTGTCACCAGTGCCGTGTCCAGCCAGCGAACGGTGGACTCAGGCATCTTGTTGAGGATCCAGAACTTCTTCGCTGTCGCGAAACTCAACGGCGCGATAGCCGCTGCCAGTTCGAGCCTGGGTGCACTGCCGTCGCCCTGGAAACCGAGCTCAGCCCGCAGGTCGGCTGCAAAATCGCCTCCTTTCAGTCGCACGCGATCGAATCCAACGGTCCATCCAGGACCGGACTTCCAGGCCGCGACCGACCCGGTGAGCTGGAAATCGACGGGCTGGCGCAGGCCGCCAGGCCAATCGACTCGCACCGCCCCGGGTTCGATTCGCATCACGCCGCCGCGCTCGTCGAACTGGATTTTTCCCGCCAGGCCGGACACGCCCGGACGCTTCGCGAAGGGTTGCAGTTCAAGGCGCGACACCGTCATCGAACCGGTCATCGGTCCTCCGCGGCGACCGAGGATGCGCACATCGCGCAACAGGGCCTGCGGGCTGGACTGTTGCAGGAACATGCGAAGTGGATCCGGAAACCGGTCGCTCACTGAAACCATGGCAGCCAGCGGCGCCAGGTCCAGTTGCGGGCCGGATAACCTGAACTGGTATCCATCATCGATCAGCAACTGGTCGAGGTGCGCGACCTTACCGGCCTTGGCGATGTTCAGCCGCGGGGCAATCAGTTGCCAGCCGTTGGCCGTCACACGCCAGCGCGCGCTGGCTTCCAAGCGGTCGAAATCCATGCGCGCCGGTCGGCTGCTGCCATCGCCCAGGCGCAGTGGCTTGGCCGAGTGCATGCGCGCCTGCTCGATTTTTGCTTCAAGGGTCAACTCCAGGACTCGCCGGTCCTGGAGTTTCGCCCATACCCCGAGTTTCGCCTTGCCCTGTTCTGGCACCACGCCCACCGATGCGAACGCGCGCTGCCAATGCGAGAGCACGAGCTTGTCATCACCGACCCAGAGCAATCCGTTGCCCGTGATCCGATGCACGTCCAGTACCGCCGACAGCGGCAAGTCGCCTGCCGCCGCCCGGGCTGACACGCCAACGCGCAGCCGGGGACCATTGACGCGGATTCGCGCATCCACGCGCGGTACACGCATATCCACTTTCAGTTTTGGCGCGCGAATCGTCAGTTGGGCGCGCTCGATCTGCAATTCACCAAAACCCTCCAGGCGATCGAGCGGATCGGCCTCGGTCTGCCCCGGCAGGCCTACGACTTTCCAACGGCCGTCAGCGTCCTGCACCAGGGTCAGCAACAGGTCGCGAATCTTGAGTTCGGTGAGCGGATGCCCGGGAAGCAGGCCCTCGTACATCGCCACCTGCAGTTGTGCGCGGCCGATGGCCAGTTCGGTCTCCCCCTTGCCCACGTGCAGGTCGTCGAGGATGAAGCGCGGACCGCGTCGGGTCCATTCGCCATGGGCCTTTGAAAAACTGACCGGCTCGCCCACGCGCGCGCTGAGCCATGCGGCGATCTTGTCCGGGTGTCGTTCCACCATTGGCAACAACTGGTTGGCGATGCCAACCATCAGCGCGATCGCAATCAGCACGACCAATATGCCGTAGCCGGTCCAGCGACGCGCATGTCGGATCCGTCGGTGCAGGGCTGTCGTCACTGCTAGAGCAGCACCACGTCGAACTGTTCCTGCGCGTATTGTTCATCCGCCTGGAAACGGATGCTCTTGCCCAGGAATTCTTCCAGCTCGGCGACCGAGGCCGATTCTTCGTCGGTTATCCTGCCAACCACGATTGGCGAGGCGATGACGAGCAACTGCGATGCCTCGAACTGGCGCACTGCACGGGTGATCTCGCGGAATATTTCATAGACGATGGTTTCGCAGGTTTTCAGGCTGCCGCGGCCACCACATTCGTGGCATGGCTCGCACAACTGTCGCTCCAGGCTTTCGGTCGTGCGCTTGCGCGTCATTTCCACCAGGCCCAGGGGCGAAAAATCGTGGACGGCGGTCTTGGCGTGGTCGCGCGCCAGGCCTTTCTCCAGCGTGCGCAACACCTGCCGCTTGTGCTCTTCATCGGTCATGTCAATGAAGTCGATGATGATGATGCCGCCAAGGTTTCGCAGCCGGAGTTGCCGCGCCACCGATTGCGCCGCCTCCAGGTTGGTGCGGTAGACCGTCTCCTCAAGGTTGCGCTGGCCCAGGAAGGACCCGGTATTGACGTCCACCGTGGTCATCGCCTCGGTCTGGTCCACGATCAGGTGGCCGCCGGATTTCAACGGGACTTCCTTCAACATGGCGCGCTGTATTTCGTCTTCCACGCCGAACAGGTCGAATACCGGGCGCTCGCCCGTGTAGTGCTCGACCCGGTCAGCCAGGTCGGGCATGAACTGCCGGGCGAAGCCCATGAGCCGTTCAAACGTTTCCCGCGAATCCACGCGAACCTTGTCCACGTCGCGGCTCATCAGGTCGCGCATGGCGCGCAATGGCAGCGACAGGTCATCGTAGATGGAATGGCCGATCGGGGTGCTGTTGCTCGCTTCGCGGATGATCTGCCACGCGCGGCGCAGGTAGTCCACGTCTTCGGAAAGCGCCTCGGCCGTCTGTCCTTCGGCATTCGTGCGCACGATGTAGCCGAGCCCCGCGCCGTTGACCAGCTCGGCCATGGTGGTCTTGAGGCGAGTGCGCTCGGCTTCGTCCTCGATGCGTGCCGACACGCCGACCACGCGCGAGTACGGCAGCAGCACCAGGTAACGCGACGGGATCGAAATCTGCATGGTGAGGCGGGCACCCTTGCCCCCGATCGGATCCTTTACCACCTGCACTACGATTTCCTGGCCTTCTTGCACCAGCGATGAGATGGCGGGTGGTGGCAGGCTCGATGGCGCGGCGTCCTGGGCGGGCTCGGGCTGGTCCAGCGGCAGGCGAAGGATGTCGGAAGCGTGCAGGAAGGCCGCGCGGTCCAGGCCGATGTCCACGAATGCCGCCTGCATGCCGGGCATGACCCGCTGCACCCTGCCCTTGTAGACATTGCCAACCACGCCACGGCGAGTCGCACGCTCGATGTGCAGTTCCTGCAGCATTCCGTTCTCGACCAGCGCCACGCGCGTTTCGCGCGGAGTCACGTTGATGAGTATCTCTTCAGACACGTGAAGTTCCCTTGCTTTGGGGCAATGCATCGAATTTGCCGAGCAGTTCCCAGGTTTCGTGCAGGGGAAGTCCCATCACGCTTGAATGGCTGCCTTCCAGGTGCGCGACGAAGGCGCCTGCAAGGCCCTGGATTGCATAAGCGCCGGCCTTGCCCTGCCATTCGCCGCTGGCGATGTAGGCGGCGATATCGGATTCGGACAAGGCGGCCATGCTGACCGCCGATTGCTGCACGGCATGCTCCTCGCGCCCGGCACTCATCAGCCAGACAGCGGTGATTACGCAATGGGTCCGGCCCGACAGTTCGCGCAGCATGCGCGTCGCGTCGCCAGCATCGGCGGGCTTGCCATAGACCACCTCGCCCAGGATGACTTCGGTATCGGCGCCCAGCACCAGTGCGCCGGGCGCGGACATTACCTCAAGCAGCCCGGCGCCAGCCTTCTCGCGGGCAACCCGGTTGACATAGTCCGCCGCCGGTTCACCGGGCTGGCGAAGTTCCGGAACATCGACGTCCAGCAACTCGGGGTCGATGCCCAATTGGCGGAGGAGCTCGAGGCGCCGGGGGGATTTCGAGGCAAGGTAGAGCATCCGCCAAGCATAACCGCTGCAGCTGAAGTTAAGCCTGCCAGCCCGGGCCATCCCGGCCACTGGCTGGCGCGAAAAAGCTGCTTGTGTCACGCAAGTTTGGTAAACATGGGGTTCCGCCGCAACCAGGTCCCCGTCATGGTGAAGGGTTTCATCGCCGCAAGCCTTTGCCTCGTCGCCGGCTGCGCTGGCGCCGTGCCCAAGCCATCGGCGCTTGTGGCCATTAAAGCTGTGGGCCTGGTGTCGCCGCGCGTCGCGCATCCGGCGCAGGAAACATCCGACGACTGGTACCGGGCCGGCAGCATTGCTGCGCACCAGCGTGGCGCAGGCCGCGAGCGTGCCCGCAACATCATCCTTTTCATCGGCGATGGCATGAGCCTGACCACCGTCGCGGCGGCCCGGATACTTGAGGGACAACGCCGAGGACAGGCCGGCGAGGAGAACCAGCTCAGCTTCGAGGAGTTTGGCTACACCGCGCTAAGCCGTACCTACAACACCGACAGCCAGACACCCGATTCGGCTGGGACCACGACCGCGATGATCGCTGGTGCCAAGACTCGGATGGGAATGCTCGGCGTGGGCCAGGCCGCCGCGCGCGGCGATTGCCAGGCCTCCCGATCGCAGTGGCTTGCCAGTGCGTTGGAACTGGCGGAAGTCGCCGGCCTCGCAACGGGGGTGGTGACCAACACCCGCCTCACCCATGCCACGCCTGCGGCGACCTATGCCCACGTCCCGGAACGGGAGTGGGAAAGCGACAGCGACCTGTCCGCATCTGCCAACGCGGATGGCTGCCACGACATCGCCAGGCAGTTTGCCGAATTCGATTTGGGCGATGGCATCGAGGTGGCAATGGGCGGGGGACGAAAGAATTTCCTTCCCGCCGGCGCCGAAGATCCAGAATACGCACAGGAAACGGGCACTCGGCTTGACGGCCGCAACCTGATCAACGAGTGGCAACAGCGCTATCCGGATGGCAGCTATGTGTGGAACCTTGCGCAACTCCAGAAGCTCGACCTGAGCCGCACCCATCGCCTGCTTGGCCTGTTCGAGCCTGACCATCTCAAGTACGAACACGACCGCGCCACCGACGCGGCGGGCGAACCGAGCCTGGCCGAAATGACCGCAACTGCCATCGCCGTGCTCAGGCACAATCGGCGCGGTTTTTTCCTCGTGGTGGAAGGTGGCCGCATCGACCACGCCCACCACGCCGGCAATGCCTTCCGCGCACTGGACGAAACGATCGCCTTGTCCGATGCAGTGCGGGTGGCGGTGGCTGCGACATCGCCATCGGACACACTGGTGATGGTTACCGCCGACCACTCGCATACCTTGAACTTCGTCGGCTATTCCAGGCGCGGCAACCCGATCCTGGGCAAGGCGGTCGGATCGAGTGGCGAGGATGCAAGCACGCGCCTGGCCACTGACGCGTCGGGCTTGCCCTACACGACCTTGTCCTATGCCAACGGACCGGGCTACGCGGGCGCAACCGACCAGCAGCCTGAAGGACCCAAGCGCTTCCCACATCTTGTTTCTGGCGCGCAGGCGGCATCCAGCCGACCCAACCTGCGCGAGGTGGACACCGAATCGGCAGACTTCCTGCAGGAATCCATGATGCCCATTGGGTCGGAAACCCACGGTGGTGACGACGTGGGCATCTGGGCGCGCGGACCCGGTGCCTCGGCGGTACGTGGCTCGCTGGAGCAGAACGTGATCTTCCACCTGCTGGTGCAGTCGCAAGCCGATATGGTGCGACTGCTTTGCTCGATGGGAAATTGCGAACAGGGCGTGCCGGTGCGGAGGCCGCAATACGATCAATTGCGCGCTGCCACGCCGCCTGCTCAGGCGCGGTGATACGGATGGTTGGCGAGCAAGCTCGCGGCGCGATACAACTGTTCGGCCACCACCAGGCGTACCAGCATGTGCGGCAGGGTCATTGGCCCAAGCGACCAACTTTCCTGCGCGGCGTCCAGGACTTCCGGGGCGTGGCCTTCAGGCCCGCCGATCAGGAAGGCAAGGTCACGCCCGCCCTGTCGCCAGGCTTCCATTCGTTGGGCAAGTTGCTCGGAACTGTAAGCCTTGCCGCGGCCATCCAGGCAAACCACATGCACCTGCTTTGGCAGCGCGCCCAGGACGCGAACGCCTTCATCGCTGGTGGCGCGCGCCGCATCCCGACCCTTGCCACGGATGCCCGGCGCAATTTCCACCAGCACCATCGGCAGCCAGTGGGAGAGTCGTTTCTGGTATTCGGAAAAACCTGCCGCCACCCAGTCGGGGGCCCGCTCGCCGACCGCTATCAGGACGGCCTTCACGGTTCAGGCTTCGGGCTCGGCCTCGGGCGGCTGGTCGCCGACGGTCCACAGGCGTTCGAGCGCGTAGAACTCGCGTACACGCGGCAACATCACGTGCACGATCACATCGCCAAGGTCGACCAGCACCCACTCCGCCTCGCGCTCGCCTTCCACGCCCAGGGGCATGACGCCGCACTTCTTTGAGAACTGCACGACTTCATCGGCCACCGACTTGACGTGGCGGGTCGATGTTCCGGAGGCGACCACCAGGTAATCGGCAATGCTGGTCTTGCCACGGACGTCGATCTCGATCACGTCCTTGGCCTTCATTTCCTCAAGGGCGGCATGCACTTGCTTGAGCAGGGATTCCGGCGTCGGCGCCGGCACGGGCATCTTGGTCTTGATGACCTGGGCTTTTGTGGTCAACACGCTATCTCGGTAGGCGGCTCTTGCCGCGACGAAATTATACCCCTAGCCGGTGCCACCAAGCCGGTACAGGCTGTTTTCCTCGATATACGCAGCCACGGGTTCCGGCACCAGCGACTGCCAGTCACCGCCCTGGCGACGCCACAGCCGCACCTGGGTGGCCGATTCAGGCCGAAGCGGATGCATTGGCAAGGAGGCGTAGCCACCCGCAGGCGTGAGTGCAAGATCGAGTGCTCCGCACCGGCGCGACTTGAGTTCGGAGGCGACGGCGGGCGCGTGGCGAACCAGCCATTCCGGGTCCACCGGTCCGGTGGGCCGCTCGACCCCCAGCACATGGGCGAGTTTGAACAGTCGTTTCCAATCGTGCCAGGTGTCGAGCTGCTGCAATGCATCGATGCCCATCACCCAGATGATTGAAGCCTCGACGCCCAACTCGGCGCGGACTTCGGAAAGGGTGTCGACGGTGTAGGAAGGGCCGTGCCGGCTGAGCTCACGACGATCCACTTGCATCCGGTCGTCGCCTGCCGAGGCAATTTCAAGCATCGCCGCGCGCTCCCGCGCGCTGGCACCCGGCGGTGGACGATGCGGGGGATCGGCCGCAGGAAGCAGGAAGACAGGCTCGCCGAATACGTCAGCGACCGCCCGTGCGATGGCCATGTGGCCAAGGTGCACCGGATCGAAAGTGCCGCCGTAAAGAAGCCGTGGCATCAGCCGGCCAGCAGGATGCGCGCCTTGGCCTGGGCCATGGCGACCAGCAATCTTTCCAGCGCCAGCCAGGGATCGCCACCCAGCCGACCCTTCGCGATCAGATCGATACGACCTGCCTCCGCGACGAACTGCTCCCATCGCGAAGCCGGATGTTTTTCCAGCGCCCGGCGATACGATGCCTGCTTGCTGTCCCAGATGCGTGCATCGCGCATCGCATTGGCCAGGTTGCCGCCGGTCGCGGCAATGCGCGCGAGGCCAGCGATCTTGAGCAACTCCATCGCGAGGATCGGCACCAGCCCCGGTACTTGCTCGCCTTCGAGTTGCAATGACCGCAGCATCCGCACTGCACGTTGCGACTCACCCGCCAACGATGCCTCCACCAGCTTGAATACGTCATAGCGCGCAGAGTCTGCAACCAGCGCTTCCATCCGGGTTGCGTCGAGCCGCGCACCGGGCGCCAGCAGCGCAAGTTTTTCGACTTCCTGTGCGGCCGCCAGCAAATTTCCCTCGATCCGCTCGGCAAGCAGTTGCAAGGCGGCGGGTTCGGCGGACAGGCCACGGCTGCGCAGCCGGCGATCGAGCCAGTCATTCAATTCGGACGTTTTTACCGGCCATACCGTAACCAGGTGACCGATCCGCGATATGGCCTCACTCCACTTGCCTGCATGCTTCTGGCTCCAATCCTGGCAAGTGATCAACAGGATGGTGTCGGGCGGCGGGTCAGCGCAGAAATCGGTGATGGCCTTGCTGCCGTCCTTGTCCGGTTTTCCACTGGGCAGGCGCAGGTCGAACAGGCGGCGGGTCGCGAACAGGCTCAACGAAGCCACACCCATCGTCAGGTCGTTCCAGTCGAAATCGCGGCCAGAGACTTCCAGCACCTCGCGTTCCAGATAGCCTTCGGCCCGCGCCTTGGCGCGAACTGCATCGGCGCATTCCTGCACGATCAGCGGCTCGGTGCCGGCGATCAGGTAGGCGGGACGCAGTGGCTCGCTGGCAAGCTGACGCTCAAAGCGGTCGGCCCGCAGTTCCATCAGGCCTTGGGACGCAACACGAGGTCCAGGCGCCGCAGGATCGCGGCCTGCATGTCGCGACGCAGCTCGCGCTGGATCAGCTCCTGTTCGGCCGGGCTACCGGCGGAGGCGTTGATGTCGTAGGTGTACTCACGCGACAGCTCGATGCTTTGCGGCTCGATCAACAACTTGCCGGACGCATCGACCAGCACGAAATCCACGCGGTAGCGAGTAATGTATTCGCGCACGCGGGCGAACTGGTCGACTGACAGGGGCAAGGTGCTCCAGGCTTCCGCCGTTATCTTCAGCGCCGATGAAGGTGACCCTTCCACCGCCGGCGTTGCGCCGGCGCGCTCCAGCGCGGTTGCCAGCTCAAGCCCGAGGGGGCTGTACGGGTCGGAAGTCTGCACGGAAACCGGCCCGAGCGTCGCGGGCAGGTTCAGCTGGGCGCGGGGATGGAATCCGCAGGCCGACAACAGAACGAGCGAAAACAGGATCAGGACACCACGCATGGTCGACTCCGCCAGGGCACGATCTGCCCGCCCACATGTTACCGCGAACACTGCCTGCGATGGCCTCGTTCAGGCCTGGCGAACCGCGAGGCGCCCGGGTACCAGGAGATCGAGGGAGTTCGCCATATCCTTGAATACTGTTGACCAGTCTCCGGCGCGGGTCTGGCGGAACAGGTGGACGGTCGGGTACCAGGGCGAGTCGCTTCGGTCCAGCAACCATCGCCAGTCGGGCACGGTGTTCAGCGCCAACCAGACCGGCCGGCCGGTCGCACCCGCCATGTGCGTGATGGAAGTATCGGCTGTCACCAGCAAGTCGAGCGTCTGCAATGCAGCTGCGGAATCCACGAACGCATCGGGACCTTCGTCAAACCCTTGCAGTTGCTGCACCTGCATCCCGCCCGGCAGGCCCTGAAGTTGTTCGAGGCCGAATTGTTTCTGCAAGCTGACCAGGCGCACGCCCGGAACCTGGGCCAATGGCTCGAACATGCGCAATGGAATCGAACGGCCAGCATCGATCTTGCGCGCGGGATTCCCCTGCCAGCAAACTCCGATATTGAAGCGCCGCGGATCCAGCACCGATGCCCAATGCCGGGCGCGCGCGTGGTCAATCCGGAGATACGGCGTGGCGACAGCCAGTTGGTCCATGGCATGGATGCGCAGGTAGTGCGGCAAGCTCCACAGCCAGCACTGGAAGTCGTGACGTGGCTGGTCCAGTTGATCGATGAACTGCACCTGCGGCGCGAATGCGTCCAGGATGCGGAACAACGAACGTGGCCCCAGGAAGGTTACTCGGGCGCCCCGGCGAACAAGCTCGGGCACGAACCGGAAGAACTGCAGCGTATCTCCCAGTCCGTTCGGCTCCGATAACAGGATCGATTTGCCGCGCAAGTCCTGTCCCCGCCAGAACGGTATCGCGGCCGCGCCTTCCGCAGCTTGCTGCGGATACGCATCGGTTGCCTCGTAGTCGGCCCAGCCCTCGGCCAGCCTGCCTTGCAGCAGGTTCAGCGCGGCGCGACGCCGGCGGGCTTCCGGGTAGCCGGGTCGCAACGCGATGGCCGTATCGTAGTCGGCGCGTGCTTGGTCGAAGCGCGACAGGTCCTGCAAAATCATGCCGCGGTTGTTGATGGCCTCGGCATAGCCCGGCTGCAGTTCGATCGCGCGCTCGAAACTTGCGAGCGCATCATCGAGCTGACGCAGGTCGTGCTGGGCATTGCCCCGGTTGTTCCAGGCCTGCGCGAATCCCGGCTTCAGGGCGATGGCTCGTTCGTAGCTGGCCAGCGCTTCGGCGATCCGGCCGATGCCGTGCAGGGCGATCCCCAGATTGTTGTGCGCATGCGCATGATTGACGTCGATTGCGGTCGCACGGGTAGCACTGTCGAGCGCATCGTCAAAACGACGCATCTCGGTTAGCAGACTCGCCCGGTTGCTCCACGCATCCGCCGACGCCGGATCCAACTCCAGGGCGCGATCGTAGCTTGCCAACGCAGGCGCGGCACGACCGAGGTCTTGCAGGGCCAAGCCACGGTTGTTGTGCAACAGTGCCCGTTCCGGCTCCAGCACGAGCGCACGATCAAAATCTGCCAGCGCTTCCGCGTGGCGATGCATCGCCCGGAACACCAGGCCACGGTTGTTGAGTGCTTCCACCTGCCTGGGCTCGACCAGCAACCCAAGTTCAATCACTGGCAGCGCTTCGTCGAGGTGCCCGAGTCGCAGATGGATGCTGCCGATCGCGTTATGCGCCTGGTAGAGGTCCGGCTGATGGCGCAATGCTTGGTTGAAGCTGGCCAATGCCTCGTCGTCCCGGTCCACGCTGCGCAGGCTGTTGCCACGATTGAACCAGGCCTGGGCGAAGCCTGGTTTGATCGCGATGGCTGCATCAAAGGCCGCGATGGCATCGCTGAACCGCTGCAGCGCCGCGAATGCGTTTCCGCGGTTGTACTGGATGGCGGCGACGCCCGGTGTTGCGCGAAGCGCGAGGTCGAGTTGTTCGAGCGCCGCTTGCGGCTGGCTTCTCTGAAGCAACACGATGCCCATCAGGTGCCGTGCGGCCGCATTGGATGGCTCGGACTGCAGCAACACGCCAAGCAACCCGTGCGCCTGCTCCACCTGTCCCTGGCGCAGCAGTTGCAGTGCCTGCTCCAGCGACGTCGATTGGCCCGCCATCTTTCTAGCCCGCGACGATGTTGATGATCTTGCCCGGCACCACGATGACCTTGCGTACCGACATGCCTTCCATGAAGCGCTGTACGTTGGGTTCGGCCAGCGCCAGTTGTTCCAGTTGCTCGCGCGGCAGGTCCAGCGCCACGTCCAGCGTGGCACGCAGCTTGCCATTGACCTGGATGGCAAGCGTCACCGAATCGCGGGTCAATGCCGACTCGTCCGCCTTCGGGAAAGGCAGGTCTTCCAGCGTCGTCTCGCCATGGCCGAGTTTTTGCCAGAGGGCATGCGAGGTATGCGGCGTGATCGGGTTCAGCAACAGCGTCACTGCCTCGAAGGCCTCCTGGCGCAGGGCTGCGGCATTGGCACTGGCTTCGTCGTAGCGCGACAAGGCATTGAGCAATTCCATCACGGCGGCGATGGCGGTGTTGAAGGTGTAGCGTCGGCCGTAATCGTCGCCCACCTTCTGGATGGTTTCGTGCAATTGCCTGCGCAGCAATTTTCCCGCTGGCGACAAGGCCGACGTATCCAACGGCCCCGGCCTGCCGCCGGCGACATGTTTGCCGGCCTGGTTCCACAGGCGTCGGATGAAGCGCGACATGCCTTCCACGCCGGACTCGTTCCAGTCCAGCGACTGTTCGGGCGGCGCGGCGAACATCGAGAACAGCCGCACCGTGTCGGCGCCGTAGCGATCGACCATGGTCTGCGGATCAACCCCGTTGTTCTTGGACTTGGCCATTTTCTCGGTGCCGCCGATATGCACCGGCTGGCCATCGGCGATCAGGCTGGCGCCCAGTGGACGGCCCTTGTCGTCGCGGCGCACTTCCACGTCGACCGGGTTGAACCAGTCGCGGCCGCCCGGGTTGTCGCGGTAAAACGTATCGGCAATCACCATGCCCTGGCAAAGCAGGTTGGTTGCCGGCTCATCGCTCGAAACCAGACCCGCGTCGCGCATCAGCTTGTGATAGAAACGGAAATACATCAGGTGCATGATCGCGTGCTCGATGCCGCCGATGTACTGGTCCACAGGCAACCAGTAGTTCGCACGCTCATCGACGAGATCGTTTGCGCCCGGCGATGTGTAGCGGGCGTAGTACCAGCTCGATTCCATGAAGGTATCGAAGGTGTCGGTCTCGCGCTCGGCCGGGCCGCCGCACACAGGACAGGTTGTCTTGCGCCACTCGGGGTCGGCTTTGATAGGTGACTTCATGCCGGTGAACGCCACGTCTTCGGGCAACACCACCGGCAGCTGGTCTTCCGGTACGGGCACCGCATCGCACTTTGCGCAATAGATGATCGGGATCGGGCAGCCCCAGTAGCGCTGGCGACTCACGCCCCAGTCGCGCAGCCGGAAATTTACCCGGCGCTCGCCCTTGCCTTCGCGCTGAAATTTTTCGGCGAGGAAGTCGAAGGCCTGCTTGCTGCCCATGCCATCCATTTCACCGGAATTGACGACCATGAGGTCGGCGCGCGTCTTGTCCGAGTACCAGTCCTTCCACTGCGATGCGTCATAGGCAAAATCCGGCGCGAGGTGCGGCGGCAGGGGCGTGCGCACGGCAATCACCTGGCGAATCGGCAACCCGTACTTGTGCGCGAATTCGAAATCGCGCTCATCGTGCCCGGGTACGGCCATCACCGCGCCGGTGCCATAACCCATCAGCACGAAATTCGCGACCCATAGCGGCACCGGCTCACCGCTGATGGGATGGATGGCCTTAAGCCCGGTGTCGTGGCCTTTCTTTTCCTGGGTCTCCAGTTCGGCTTCGGAAACGCCGCCGTGCCGGCATTGTTCGATGAACGCTGACAGTGCCTGGTTGCCGGCAGCTGCCTGCGTTGCCAGCGGATGTTCCGCGGCCACGGCGACGTAGGTAACGCCCATCAACGTATCGGGACGCGTAGTGAACACGCGCAGCGCCTCGTCCTGCCCGGGCACGGCGAAATCGATCTCCAGGCCTTCGCTGC
>JBBRXD010000027.1:0-15485 GCA_038248775.1 Lysobacterales bacterium
AGGGTCGCCTTCGTACCAGCCCTGGTCGATGGCCAGCCGTTCGGCGTACAGCGCCCAGCCCTCGGCATGCGCGCTGCCGCCGCCGAAGATGCGCTGCTGGCGCCAGCGTGGCAGGCCGGCCTGTTCCTGCTGCAGGGCCAGCTGGAAATGGTGGCCGGGGATGGCTTCATGCAGGAACAGACTTTCGGCGTCCCAGGTTTTGCGCGATGGCAGGTTGTACGTGTTCACGTAAAAAACGCCGGGACGGCTGCCGTCCTCACTGGGCGACTGATAGGAACCAGCGGACGACGAGGCGGCGCGGAAAGGCTCAATGGCACGGATCTCGAAGCCAGCCTTGGGCAGCAGCGAGAACTGCTCGGCAACATGGCTGTTGATCTTGGCTTCCAGGGCTCTGTAGGCAGTCAGCAGGGCTGCTTCCGTCGGAAATTCAAACTGCTTGTCGGTGGTGACAAAGCGGTTGAAATCGGCACGACTTCCCTTGAAGCCGGTCTGTGCAACCACCGCGTCCACCGCATCATTGATGCGGGCAACTTCGGCCAGGCCGATAGCGTGCACTTCAGCGGGTGTGCGTTCGGTGGTGGTGTTGCGGCGCACCTGGAAGGCGTACCAAGCCTCGCCGTCCGGCAGGGCTGACAGGGAGACCGTTTCGCGGCAGGCCGGCAGGTAGTCCTTGACGACGAAGTCACGAAGTTCGCGGTACGCAGGAATCAATTGGTCGGCGATGGCAGCGCGGTAGGCTTGCGTGAGACGGGCCTTGTCCTTGTCGCTGAAGTCGGCCGGCAGATCAGTGATCGGCTTCCAGAAAAGGGAATCCTCAGGTTTGTCTTTCAGCAATGCATCGAGCTGGGGAATCACTTTCTCCATCAGAATCCTGGGCTGGACCACGCCATCGGTCATGCCGATGCGCATATTGGCCTGCATGCTTTTGAACAGCGTCGGCACTCGCGCTGCGCGGGCCAGCCAGTTGTCGTAGTCCTTCACCGTCTTGAAGGGCTGGGCACTGCTACCCGAACCTAGCTGCACGAGGGTGGATGTCAGGCTGTAGAACTGGTTCAGTGGTTGCTTCCAGTCCGGGAAGCGCTCGGACTCGGCCTGCACCTGGCGGTCGCGCATGAAAATCTCGTAGCTCAACAGATCCTGGCCCTGAAGGCCTTCGCTGCCGATGGCCTTGGCCTTGTCCATCCACTCGCGGTTGAAGGCTGATTCTTGCGTGCGATAGTCGGCGCTGTAGAAATCGGGAAGCTGGTCGTTGAAGCGGGTGTCGCCAACAAAGGTCGCGTTGAGTGGGCTGAGTGCCAGTGAGGCTTCCCAATAGTCAGCGTAGATCCGGGTCAGCTTGGCTTCTCGCGCGTCAGCGGTTTGAGTGCTGGCTTGAAGCGGCGGCGCGTCATTGGTCGCTGCTTGGCTGCTGGCAGCCAGGGCGAGGGTCAGCGCGAGGGCAATCGGACGCAGGGTCATCGGCATTTCCTATGTGTAAAAGGGGCAGAGTGGAAGTTCTTATTCAAAAGCCAGCGTCTGCCACAGAAACGCGAACGTCAAAGCCTCGACCCGCGCAGCCTGTGCATTGGTGGAACCGGCGCCGTGGCCACCTTCGACATTCTCGAAGTAGCGCACATCCTTTCCGGCGGCTTCCATCTTCGCCATCATCTTGCGGGCGTGCGCGGGATGCACGCGGTCATCGCGAGTCGTGGTCCAGATGAAGGTCGGCGGATAGTCGCGCTTGGCGTCGAACAAGTGGTATGGCGAAAACGTCTTGATGTAGTCCCAGTCGGCGGTGTCGGGGTCGCCGTACTCAGCCATCCATGAAGCACCCGCCAGCAGATGACTGTAGCGCTTCATGTCGAGCAGCGGCACTTCGATCACCACCGCGCCGAACAGCTCCGGATGCTGGGTCAGCATGTTGCCGGTCAGCAAACCGCCATTACTGCCGCCCTCGGTGCCGAGGTGTGCCGGGGATGTGATCTTGCGCGTCACCAGGTCCTGTGCCACCGCAGCGAAGTCTTCATAAGCCTTGTACCGGTTTTCCTTCAGCGCGGCCTTGTGCCAGCGCGGGCCGTACTCGCCGCCGCCGCGGATATTGGCGACCACGTACACGCCACCCTTCTCGATCCAGCCCTTGCCATTGACGCCCGAATAACCGGGCTTGAGCGACACGGTGAATCCGCCATAGCCATACAGCAGGGTCGGCGCCTTGCCATCGAATGCCAAGTCCTTCGGACGCACCAGGAAGTACGGCACCCTGGTGCCATCCTTCGATGTCGCGAAGTGCTGTTCGACCAGGCTGCGCGACGCGTCGAAGAACGCCGGGTTCGACTTCAGCACCTGCGGCGCCGTGCCGATCTCCACCAGCGACAAGGTGGTCGGGGTGAGGTAGTCGGTAACCGTCATCCACAGCGCATCGGAATCGTCGGCATCCACCGCGCCAACAGCAACCGTGCCGATCTGTGGCGCGCCCTTGAACTTGGACGCAGTCCAGCCCTCCGCGCCCGGGGTCAGCACGCTCAGCCGGCTCTTTACGTCGTCCAGCACGTTCAGCACCAGATGCGATTTGGTCCAGGTAAAACCATCCAGCGACGTGCTGTCGCTCGGCGTGAACAACACATCGAAGTCGCGCTTGCCTGCCATGAACGCATCGAAATTTGTCGCGATCAACGCGCCAGCGGGATAGGTCTTGCCGCCGGCTTCGTAGGGCTCGCGCAGCTGCAGAGTCAGCCACTGCCGATTCACCGACTTGGTCGCCGAGTTCGGCGCGTCAACCTTGGCCAGGCTGCCATCGGCGCGGCGCAGGTACATCTCGTCATTCCAGAAGGCAATCGTGCGATTGACGAAGTCGCGCTCGAAGCCTTTCGCATCGTCATGCTGCGCGGCGATATACATGTCGCCCGGCTTGCCTTCGTACACCATGGTCGCGCTGGCCATCGGCGTGCCGCGCGTCCACTGCTTGACGATGTTCGGGTAGCCCGAGCTGGTCATGCTGCCCGGACCGAAATCGGTGAACACGTAGACATGGTCGGCATCGATCCAGCCCAGCCCACCCTTGGCTTCGGGACGGAAGAAGCCATCCTTGACCCAAGCCCTGCTGGCCAGGTCGAATTCGCGGGTGACGTCGGCATCGGAACCGCCCCTCGACAACGCGATCAGGCAGCGCGTATACGCCGGCTTCAGGCAATCTGCGCCGTGCCAGACCCAATTCTCGCCCTCGGCCTTGTTCAAGGCATCGAGGTCGATGATGGTTTCCCATTTTGGATCGGCCTTGCGGTATTCAGCCAGCGTCGTGCGCCGCCACAGACCACGTTCGTGCTGCTTGTCTTTCCAGAAGTTGTAGTAGTAGTCGCCGATCTTCTCTACCCCGGGGATCTTGGCGTCCGAATCCATGATCGCGCGGATCGCGGTTTCCATCTGCTGGAATTCCGGAGTGCCGGCCAATTCCGCCTCGGTCTTGGCGTTGCGTGCCTTCACCCAGTCCATCGACCGCTCGGCAGTCACGTCCTCCAGCCAGGCATACTGATCGTCGCTTTGAGGAGACTGTGCCGATCCAGTGCCAGCAATGGCGCGGCCGGCCATCAGGCAGGCCTGGTAGAGGTGGCGCATGACGATGCTCCGGACATGAGGCGCAAGGGACAGGAAATCCAAAATACTTTCCGCCCAGAAGCTTAACCCCTCTGGCGGCCAAGTGCCTGCTGCGCGCGGGCATCGCCCACCGCTGGAAACTTGCCGGAGTGGCCCAACAACATTCGACGTTTAAACTGCCAGTGCGTCCGCTGACCGATCGACACGCGGGGCAAAGCGATTGACGGTCATTTTGAACGGATCGTCCTCGTGGGCCTGGATGAAATCGGCCAGGCGAGTCAATTTCTCCGGATCTCCGGCGACCGCGGTGATCACCGCCCGGGCCTGGTCCAGGTTGAAATCAAGGTATTCGTCATAAGCACTCACCTGCCACTTGCGGTCATCGCCCAAGTGGAAGCTCAAGTGCGCGCCGGTCAGCATCAGGTAGCGCGGAGCCAGCGCGACCAGGTTGAACATCAGACTGCGCATGACGTAACCGACCCCGCAACAACTCTGGGTGTGGGCGAACTGCGCGACCATGCTGGCCGGGAATACGAAGCAGTCAAAGCCGCCGTGTTCCTTACCGGGCTCGGCCAGGAACAGCGGGTTGAATCCGCGCTGGCCGGGTTCCACATCCAGGGTGCGGCGATTTACGCTGAGCACGTCCCAGCCTTGCCCGATCAACTCGGCCAACACCCGGTAGAAGTACGGCTGCAGGTGGATATCGGAATTGGTCAGGACGATGTATTCGGCGGCGTCGGAAACTGCCTCCTCGTCAAACGCTGCCTGCGCCGCCAGGCCGTTGCCGAGGATGTCGAACAGCAGCGGCAATGGTCGTTTCGTCGCGAAATCGGCGACGTCGGTGACGAAGCGTTGCAGCACAGGTGCGTGGGTGATGCCGGCGGGCACCAGGCCAAGGTCCTCCGGGTAGGTAACCGCCACGCAGCGCACCGCAATATCCGGCGCGGCGAAGGCGATCGCGCCTGCCATCGTCTGGAAGGTGATCTGCTGTACCTGCGTGTTCACCGGCAGGTCCTTGTCGTCGTACACGTGCACGATGTGGCGAAAGCGCAGCCGTTTTTGCCCACCGGCAAAGGTCGGCAAACCGATCAGCGATTCTTTCTCGCTTTGCTTGAATACAGTAGGCGTCAACCAGGGCATGAAGTGCCCCGATGGAAATCCAGCATGCCGCCCGTCAGCGCAGCAAAGTTCCTAATCGCCCCGACTCTCGTACACACTTTTCATCCCCCGGCACGAATCCCTTCTCAAACTCTATCGGGGATAGCCCGCCGCTGGAACGGTACAGAAGTAGTGCAATAACAGGCGATGAGGCAGTACTAAAATACTAGGCAAGCGTAGTAAGTGGCGGTTCAATTCCGTCCTCGGCCACCGTCGAACAGGCCCGCGCACTGGCTTGCGTAGCGCTCCAAGTTACCGGGATTGAAGGAGCCGATATTGTTGCGGGCGACCGCAATCTCCAGTCGCGTCGCCTTGCACTCGTCCGTAATGCCAGCCAAATGCACTGCCTCATGCACGAAACCCTGGGCGAGAATAGCGGTGACCGGACCATCTTTCTGCTGCACATGCCAGCGCGTGTCCGCGCAGACGAATATCGTGTCCGGGATGGTCTGTACGACGAATAGCGACGCAACAACCTTGGCGCAGTACTGGTCACCTTGCGCGTTTACCGCGACCTGGAACCTGGCTCGCGCAAGGCGCTCGGCGGCAATGCTTGCCAGTGCGCGCAGTGACTCGTCCAGTCCGCCCGCATTCGCCAGCCATGCCAAGGCCATGGCCTGGCCTTGCTGGTAGAGGAGTTTCTCCTTGCCCGAATCGAGCAGTTTGGCGAACCCCGGAACCTCAACGTCGATGGACGTGGTCAACTCAAGACCATTCGGACCCGGGTCCTGATAGGAACCGGTAGCCGCAGCAGCAGGGCCGCAAAAAAAAATGTTCGCCACGATGAAGGCCGCACTGCGCAGCATGTTCTTTTGTCCGGCGGCCTGGGCCTATTATCGTAGCGGCGACATGCCACTCTTGGCTAGGCGATCACGCGCAGCCCCGGGCACCTCGACGAACCGATCCGGGAATCGCGCGGTGCCACTGGCGGCTTTCAACAAGCCGGTCGTGGCGACGCACTTTACTCTCGCTTACGCGTCCTTGCGGACCGCGTCGACCAGCTTGTCGGTCGCCTTGCCTACTTTTTCCTGCGCCTTGCCCAGGTTCTTCTCGGCCTTGCCGGCCAGTTCCTGCGACTTGTCACCGGTGACCTTGCCGACGAATTCCTTCACGGCGCCCTTGGCTTCGTGGGTAGCTCCACTCTTCCGATTCTTGTCCATGCTGATGTTCTCCTTCCGACATTGGTGTCGGCAACGACGATTATCACAATCACGGCTGTACCCGCCCGCAACGGCAAGCGTCTGAACGCATTCGAGCATTGGGCCAAGATCTCCAGCTTTTCGGTCCCGGTGTCACACAACAGCAACATCCGCCCGCGATGCTTGAAAATGCCAGGGCCCCAGCCGGGCCTGCCCGTACCCGACCGGAGTTACCTGATGAGGTTCCTTCATATGTTCGCCCACCACAACGATGTACTCGAAGTGGCCGCTGGCCAGCGGGTTTTCAGCGAGGGAGATGCCGGCGACAAGATGTACGTGCTGCTTGAAGGCCGGGTCGACATTTACGTGCATGACCAGCCGGTTTCCGAAGTCGCACCCGGCGAGCTGGTCGGTGAAATGGCGCTCATCGATTCCTCACCGCGAAGCGCCACGGCCAAAGCGCTGGAAGACAGCAAGCTTGCCGTGGTTGACGAAAAGCGCTTCCTGTTCCTCGTGCAGCAGACGCCGTTCTTCGCGTTGCAGGTGATGCGCCTGCTGGTCGGACGCCTGCGCTCGATGGACCAGAAGGTCTAGCGCCGCAGCCACAGTCGATGTGGCCTCGGCTTCAGTCGATGCGGTAAACGCGCGCCTTGGGCGCGTCTTCTTCAATCTGCAGGAACCAGCGGCCGGCCATGCCCGGCACCAGAACAACTTCTGGCGCCACCAGGGTCTTGCGCAACTTCATGTAGCCCTTGAGTACTTTCCAGGTCTGGCCGTTTTCGAGTTCGAACACGGTGCCAGGTTCCCAACTTGACACCGAGCCTTTCAGGCGCGTGGTGATGCGCTCGACGTCCATGCCGATGTAGGACATCGCGCCGCGATCTTCACCCGTCCTGTCGGCCGGCGCTTGCGATTGCGTCGCCGCGTCGCCGCGCAAGATCTCGTTCAAGCGTGCCAACTGGTCGGCGCTCAGACCGGCCAGGCCCGTCTCCTGCATCTGCGTGGGCGTCAGCCGTTTTTCGATGGCCACGTAGCCGCCACCAGCCACCGCCGCCAGGGCAATCACGAACAGCGCCACTGAAAGCACCAGTCTGGATTTCATCATGGCCGCACTCCTTAAACGAGCGAGGGTAGCGGACGCAGATGACCGCCATGTGACATCACGCCAGCGAACATCCGGCTCTGCGCCAACTGTCACCTTAGCCACATCCCTTGGTCAAACACCGCCACTAGATTGGCAACCGGATCCAACCCCCGGAGCAATACCATGAAGACCTTCACCCGACTCGTCCTTCCTTTTGCCATCCTTACCGCTTTGGCGCCCGCCGCCTTCGCCGCCACCGGCCCGAGCAGCTCTGCCTCGCCCTACCTGAAACCCATCGACGCCGGCGTTGAGTTCGTCTCTCTTCTTACCGTTGGCGACAAGGCGCGCAAAACCAACAAGGGCAACCAGACCTATCGCATGGTCGGCATTCCAGATGGCATGGGCGCCATCGACAATGGTGACGGCACCTTCAACCTGCTGGTGGCGCATGAACTGGGCAGCAGCGTCGGAGTTATCCGGGACCATGGTGCCAAGGGCGCCTTCGTTTCGAAATGGCAGGTCCGCAAGCGCGATCTGTCCGTCCTGAGTGGCGAAGACCTGATCGGCAAGGTGAACCTCTGGGATGGCCAGCAGCACGTCGCGACACCTGGCGTTACCTTCAACCGCTTCTGCTCGGCTGACCTGCCCGACACGACCGCGCTTTACAACCGCGACAGCGGCAAGGGTTTCAATGAGGGCCGGATCTTCCTCAATGGCGAGGAGACCACCAATGGCCGCGCGTTCGCGCACATGGCCTCGGGTCGCCAACACGGCACCAGCTACGAGTTGCCGAAATTTGGCAGGGCTGCCTGGGAAAACCTGATCGCCAGTCCCTACGAGCAGGACCTTACCGTCGTCGCCGGCATGGATGACGGCGCGCTCAACGCCAGCAAGCTGTATTTCTACCTTGGCCAAAAGCAGCTCAATGGCAATCCGATCGACCAGGCAGGCCTCAACAACGGCCAGACCCTGACCGTGGCCATAGATGGCTATGCAACCGAATCGGCTGGCACCCCGATCCCCAATGGCTACAGCGGTCGGTTTTCACTGGTCAATGGCGGTGGCACGGGCCTGAATCGGGTCGAAGACGGCGCCTGGGACACGGTCAATCCCAACCGGTTCTATTTCGTCACCACCGCCAACTTCGCCGGCAACAGCCGACTGTGGCGCATCACCTTCGACGATATCGCCAACCCGCAGGCTGGCGGTAACATTGAAGTGGTGATTGACGGCGCCGTGTGGGGTCCGAAGATGATGGATAACCTGACCGTCGACGGGCAAGGCGACGTGATCATCCAGGAGGACGTGGGCAACCAGGCGCACCTGGGCAAGATCTGGAAATTCCACGCCAACAGCGGCGTGGTCAGCCTGCTGGCACAGCATGACGAAAACCGCTTCCTGAGTGGCGCGGCAATGGACATCGACGGCAGCGATTCGAAGCAGTCCGACGAAGAATCGTCAGGCATTTTCGAAGTATCGGCCCTGTTCGACGGCGTCGCCGGCTACGACACCAGTGCCTACCGCTATTTCATGCTGAACGTGCAGGCGCACTACCAGAGCGTGAGCGGCACACCGCTTGCCACGGACCTGGTTGAAGGTGGGCAGTTGCTGATGATGAAAGTCGCGCGATAGTCGACTGCTACCACTATGTTGAATAAGGGCTTGCGAGCAATCGCAAGCCCTTTTTCTTTGGCCGGGTCAGCGGGGTCGACTCACTTTGCGCTGGAGGCAGCAGCCTGCGCAGCAGGTTTTGCGGCGGTGCCGACAACGACCGCGTCCGGCGCCGAATCGGCCCGATTGCTGTAGTTGTTGGTTCCTGTTCCCGTACCGGTCCTGGCGACGCAACCAGCGAGCGACACCGCAGCGAGTACAACGACACAGACTAGAACGGTCTTGGCCTTCATCTTTAGCTCCTTGGTTGAGTCACCGGACATGCGCGATTCGCGCGAGACTGATTCTATGCCTATAACGCAGGCGTGGCACTGGCTTGCAGCCGATTGGCGATCGTGTGCAAGGCCTGGTCGAACGCCGATTCGGAATGCCGGGGCCGCAGGCGACCTTCGATTTCCATCTCGGCAAGTTCTTCCGGTGACGCCACCAGCATGCGCTGCCCACGGCGGTTGCTGAGGATGCGGCGGCCGCTGATCGGGCTGGTCCAGCTTATGCGCGCGGACGTTACCCGGCCATCTTCAGCGATGAAGTCCAACCAGGTACCAATCGGAAAATCCACGTAGCGGGCGACAATTTCAGCTGGCACTTCGGCATTCACCACGGCCGACACCAGGAACGAATCCTCCACCGGCTCGGCGTCTGGCGCCAGCACGGTGTGCCGGGCGATAACCTGCGGCGAGTCCACCAATATGTGCTCGACCTTGGCCGCGGAGATCGCCTCGGCAACGACTTCAGCGGGCGTGCGGCGGGCATCCGGCGCCTGCCGCACGGCAAGCGCAAGCGAAAATTCAACCAACATTTCATCGGCGGCGCTGCCCGGTTGCCCGGAACTGGCCAACACTTCAACAAGCGTCGGCCGCATGCGCGGCGCATCGTGTAAGGCGCCCGACGTACTGCACTCCAACAGGTCGTCGAGCAATTTCCGGCTCAGCTGTACACCCTCGCCCAGCGCACCTTCGCGCAGCAAGACGACCGTGTGGTGGTGCTGCCAGGGGCCGGCCAGGAAATCGAGCAATACCGAAGGCAGGCTCATGCCGACGATCGCGTCACTGAGGATGCTGGAGACGGACTCGCGCGCGACTTGCCGGCGTTCCTTGCCACTTTGCGCATCGGCGGCGCGCCGCTCGGTCAGTTCGGCGCGGCGACGGCAGGCATCTATTTCAGTGGATAGCGCTTTTTCGAGCGACTCGAACAATGTCAGCGTGTCGTCGTATTCCTCGACGATCCGGTCGACCACCGTCATCGCCAGGTCGCGCAGGCTGCGGAAATGGGGAACATCGGGGGCTGCAATTTCAAAAGCTTCAACCAGCAAGTTCAACACGCGGCGCGCCGGATGACTCGATTGCATGAACATGCGCCGGTCCAGCATCGCCACGCGCACATAGGGAATGATCAGGCGGGCAAGTTGCGTGCGGGCTTTTTCGTCGAGGCGGCGGCCATCGAGCAATGCCTCGAACAACATGCTTACCAGTTCCAGCATGTCCTGCGCCGGTCCGGGCATGGCCTGGATACCGCCGGCCAGGCCCAGTTGCGATGCCGTTGCGCCCATGGCCTCGTGCAGGCGGACAACCGATGAAGCCCCAGCCGCGCCACCGGGACCGGTGGCGTAACTACCCTGCATCAACGACAGGATTGAAAAGATGTCGGCCTGGGTCCAGGGCACGACCGGCGCGGATGGAATGAAACCCCCGTCCACGTTGGTGGACGCGTAGCCCGGACCCGGGGCCCAGCCAGCCTGGCCCGGCCCGGCGCCTTGCGGCCAGCCGCCGGGCTCGCCATACACTTCGGATCCGGGTGCGCGGCGCGCACTGAGCAAACCGAACAGTCGGTCGAGAACTTCGCTGCCGTCGCCGGGCACGTCAGCGCTGCCACTCATGCCGCCCATCATGTCGCCGGCGTCAGCTCCGCCCATGCTGCCGAATCCAGCCTGCCCGTCGCCCAGCGTCGGCACCAAGTCGGGAGAATATTCATTCCCGCCGCGTGGCGGACCGCTCGACAAGGTTCCCCGCGCGGGTATCCGGCTACCGTATCCCGCGGACGACAGCCGCGTGGTCATGCCCGAATAAAAAGAGGTGATGCGCGACGCCAGCAGCGGTATCAGTCGCGCCATCAGCCAATCGCGTTCTTCCGGCGTGCAATTCATATTGCGCATGCCGCCGCGGATACCTTCCACCCAGGCCGAAGGCCCCAATGGATTGGGCATGTGTTCGTTGAAATTGGGACCGGACAGCGCCGCCAACTGGCGATCAAGCTCGTCCAGCGGCCCACGGTCGTTGTACGACACATCGTTTACGAAGCGCTCGCCTAGTAGCTGTTGCAGTTCTTCCGCTTCGGGCAGCAGCTCAAGCGTGCGCGGAGACTGGCGTCGATCCGGCACACCCTCGAAGCGCAGACGCCAACCTTCGGCCAGGCGATGCTCGGTCTGGGCGATCAGTTTTTCCCAGTTGGCCGTGTCCTTGAAGGCTTCCGGCACCTCTTCATCGGCCACGGCGGTCGACAGGACTTCCGACAGCAAGCTGCGAAGTTCCTTGAAGGCCTGGAGTCGGGTCTTCTCCATGGCGGACGCGGACGGGGGGTTTGTATTCATGCTCACTTCGTCCGCTAGAGTAGCAAGGCTTTGGATGATTCACAGTGCCGTGGCGCGAAATTTCGAGCTGACTGATATGCTGGTCCATACCTTTCAATGCGAGTAGTCCAAATGTCACGCATCATGAAAACTGTGCTGCTTATCTCGTTTCTCGCACTAGTGGCGGCGTGTTCTTCCGGCCCGAAGAAACGGATCAACCCGCCACGCGCCAGCATCCAGCAATTGGCCGTGCAGGCCGACGGCAGCTGGCAGCTGAGCGTGCGACTGCAAAACTTCAGCTCGGTCAGCACGGCGTTCTCAGCGGTGGATGCCAAGCTGGTTATCGGCGGCCAGGATGCGGGCCAGGTAACACTGCAACCCGGCATCAGCATTGGTCCCGAATCGGCCGATGTGGTAGTGGCCATGCTGCGTCCCACGCTCGGTGCCAAGCTGGTGGTCGCCTCGGCCATCGCATCGAGCCAATCCACGGCCTATTCGCTGTCGGGCACCATCACCACCAGCAAACCCAAGGGCAACTATCCCTTCAACTACGACAGCACGCTCAATCCGGCGCCCGGCTTGAACGGCGTGATGCGCTGAGGACGAACCATGAACGCCTACAAAGCCCCGCTGCAGGACATGCGCTTTGCCCTGTACGACGTGATCGGGGGCGAAGCCCTGTTCAAGAAGCTGGCCATCGGTAATGCGCAGCGCGACATCATGGATGCGGTGCTGGAAGAAAGCGCGCGCTTTACTGAAATCGTGCTTGCGCCGATCAACCCCATCGGCGACCAAATCGGATGCGTCCATGACAAATCGACAGGCGCCGTCACGACTCCCCCCGGCTTCCGCGATGCTTACTTAAAGTTTGTGGACGGCGGCTGGAGCGGCCTCACCGCGCCCGAGTCCATGGGCGGGCAAGACATGCCCGAAACCCTGGGCGCCATCGTCAAGGAAATGCTGGACGCGTCCAACCTGGCCTGGAGCAACTATCCGCTGCTCTCGCACGGCGCCATTGAGGCCTTGAAGCACCACGGCGAACAATGGCAGAAGGATATCTTCCTCAAGGCCATCATCGACGGCCGCTGGACCGGCACCATGTGCCTGACCGAGCCGCACGCCGGCTCGGACCTGGGCATGTTGAAGACCCGCGCCGAACCCGCCGCCGACAACACCTATCTGGTTACCGGCACCAAGATCTTCATCACCGGTGGCGAACACGACTTCACTGACAACATCATCCATCTGGTGCTGGCGCGCCTGCCCGATGCACCGGCCGGCACGAAAGGCATTTCCCTTTTCATCGTGCCCAAGATCAAGGTCGCGCGCGACGGAACGGTGGGCGAGCGCAATGCGGTGCGTTGCGGCTCCATCGAACACAAGATGGGCATCCACGGCTCGTCCACCTGCGTGATGAATTTCGACGGCGCGCAGGCTTATCTCATCGGCCAGCCGAACAAGGGCCTGGCCGCGATGTTCACCATGATGAATACCGCGCGCCTCGCCGTGGGCCTGCAAGGCCTGGGCTTGATTGATCGCGCCTACCAGGGCGCGCTGGCGTATTCGAAGGACCGATTGCAGGGCCGTTCGCTGTCAGGTGCAAAATTTCCCGACAAGCCGGCCGACCCGCTGGTGGTGCATCCCGATATCCGCCGCATGCTGCTTACCTGCAAGGCGCTGGGCGAGGGTTCGCGCGTGCTGGCGCTGCATGCCGCGACCATGGTGGATATCCTGGAGCGGTCGGTGGACGACGCCGAACGCAAGGCCGCCGATGACATGCTCGGCTTCCTCACCCCGATCGTGAAAGGCATGCTTACCGAATGGTCGGTCGAGTGCACCTACCACGCGCTGCAATGTTTCGGCGGCCACGGTTACGTGCGCGAATGGGGCATGGAACAACTCGCCCGCGACGCCCGCATCACCACCATCTACGAAGGCACCACGCAGATCCAGGCGCTGGATCTGCTGGGCCGCAAGATCATGGTGTTGCAGGGCGCCGGCATGCGCCAGTTTCTGGGCATGATCCAGAAATTCTGCGAACAAAACGCCACCAAGCCCGAGCTGATCGAGTTCATCCTGCCGTTGGCTGAAGTGACCAAGCAGTGGGGCGAGCTGACGATGGAAGTCGGGAAGAAGGCTTCTGCAAACGCCGAAGAAATTGGCGCCGCGGCAGTCGATTATCTTTTCTACTCAGGTTACGTCGCCCTCGCCTATTGGTGGGCGCGGTCGGTGGCTACTGCAGAAGCCGGCACTCAGGATGCGGCATTCAAGCGGGATAAGCGGGCTACGGCGCGGTTTTATTTCGCGCGGATATTGCCCCGGGTCAATGTGCATGCGGCTGGGGTGCGTAGTGGGGTGCAAAGTTTGCCGGAGCTGCTTACGGCGAGGTGAAGGCGAGCTGCCTACCAGCCCGGTCTAGTCCACTTGTCCCAAGTCCGCGCCCGGTCTTCCTGCTACGATTCGCCGGAACAGATCATCAGGGAGGCGCAATGCCGACGGGCCCAGAACTGCCAATCGACCGCCTCAGGGAGTCCCTGGCACAGTCCTACATCATCGACCGCGAACTGGGCCGTGGCGGCATGTCTGCGGTGTTCCTCGCCCAGGACTGCAAGCACGACCGCTCGGTCGCCATCAAGGTGCTTCATCCCGAACTCGCCGCCAGCCTGGGGCCGGATCGATTCCTGCAGGAAATCCGCCTTGCTGCGCGCTTGAACCATCCGCACATCCTGCCCCTGTTCGATTCGGGCAGCGTGGATGGCTTGCTCTATTACGTGATGCCCTATGTCGAAGGCGAATCGCTGCGCGAGCGCCTGGATCGCGAACAACATCTTTCCGTCGAAGAAGCCGTGCGCCACGGCCAGGCCATTGCCTCCGCGCTCGATTACGCCAGCCGCCAGGGCATCGTGCACCGGGACGTGAAGCCCGAGAACGTGATGCTTTACGAAGGCGAGGCGATGGTGATGGACTTCGGCATCGCCAAGGCGGTCAGCGCCGCGGGGTCGGAAACGCTGACCCAGACCGGCATGATGGTTGGCACCCCCGCCTACGTCAGCCCCGAGCAAGCCGCCGGCGAAACCAACCTGGACGGTCGCAGCGACCAATACAGCCTGGGCTGCATGCTTTATGAAATGCTTTCCGGCGAGCGGCCGTTCGTGGGCGCCACCGCGCAGGCGGTGATGACAAAGCGCTTCACCGAAACCGCCAGGCCGCTGCGTAATGTGCGCGGCGCCATTCCGGAGAACATCGAACGCGCCGTCGCCAAGGCAATGGCGACCGATCCCGACAAGCGCTTCACCACCACCGCGCAATTCGGCCATGCCCTGTTGTCGGGCAACATCCACACGCCCAGCGACACCATGGTTTTGCCCACGCCCGTGGTGTCGGCGGCAAAGTCCGTGGCTGTGCTGCCCTTCGCCGATATGAGCGCCGACTCCGACCAGGCCTACTTCACCGATGGCATGGCCGAGGAAATCATCAACGCGCTGTCAAAAATCCAGGCACTGCGGGTCGCATCGCGCACTTCGTCGTTCGCCTTCAAGGGCCGCAACGAGGACATCGGCGAGATTGGAAAAAAACTGAAAGTTTCCACGGTGCTTGAAGGCAGCGTGCGCAAGATGGGCAACAAGCTGCGCATCACCGCGCAGTTGGTGAACGTGGCCGACGGTTACCAGCTGTGGTCCGAGCGCTACGACCGCGAAATGGAAGACGTGTTCGCCATCCAGGACGATATTTCCCAGGCCATCGCCAAAGCCCTGCGTGTCGTGCTCAGCGACGATGAAAAACGCCAGATCGAAAAGCCGCGCGCGCTGAATATCGAGGCTTACGACTTCTACCTGCGCGGCATCCAGCACATGCACCAGCTTCGGCGCAAAAGCCTGGAATACGCCAGGCAGATGTTCCTGCGCGCCATCGAGATCGACCCGACCTATGCGCGCGCCTATGCCGGTGTCGCCAATTGCTATTCCCTGTTGTTCAGCTTTTTCGATTCGCGCGAATTCAACATGCGTCAGGCCGACCAGGCCAGCAGCAAGGCGCTGGAATTGGAGCCCGGCCTTGCCGAGTCGCATCTCGCGCGCGGCGTGGCCCTGTCGCTGGCCAAGCGCTACGACGAGGCCAAGCAGGGTTTCGAGCAGGCGATGAAGCTCGACCCCCATCTTTTCGATGCGCCCTACTGGTACTCGCAGATGCAGTTATCGCAGGGCAATTACGAGGAAGCGATTCGCCTCGGCGACCGCGCCAACCTGTTGCGTCCCGAGGACTACCAGTGCCTGTCGTTCGTCGGCCTGGCCCTGAAATC
>JBBRXD010000028.1:0-14666 GCA_038248775.1 Lysobacterales bacterium
AACATCGCGGCCAAGGCCGCTCCCACAATCAACGCATTGCCAGCGAATCGAACAGGCCGTCGAGCTTGCGATTGACTTCGTTCAAGGTGCGCGCGATGGACTGGTCCTGCGTACCCCCCTGTTGCTTGCCCTGCAGCAATTCCGCCGCCAGGTTAAGCGCGGTCAATACCGCTACCCGATCCAGCGCAGCGCTGCGATTGCTGCCGCGCACCTCACGCATGCGCGCATCCAGGAACTGTGCGGCAGCATGCAGTTTTTCCTGCTCGCCCGGTTCGCAGCCCACGGCAAATTCGCGATCGAGCACCCTCACGTTTACGGGTTCGCTCACGCGTTGTTCTCCAGCGATTTCAATCGGTTGATCATCGCCTCGACGCGCGATCGCGCCAGCTCGTTCTTGTTCAACAGTTGCGCTCGTTCGTTCACCAGTTGTTCCTGGCCCTGGCGCAGGCTGCGGTTTTCCTCCGCCAGCCTGCGGGTCAGGTCGAGCAGCTTTTCGATGCGGACCGCCAGTTGCTGGACGGCGGCCAGGGTGTCGTTGGAATCCATCGCTGCAAGATAGGCCGCGGGTCTGGCCGGGTCAACAGGGGGGACGGATCAGCCCGCTGCCTGTGCATCTGGCAGCAGCAGGTCGGGACGCCAGCCGCGGATGAACGCCAGGCAGCGGTCGCCGTCGATCGGCCGGGACAGCCAGTGTCCCTGGATCTCGTCGCAGCCCTGCTGGCGCAGGAAGTTCAGCTGGTCCTCGTTTTCCACACCCTCGGCAATCACGGTCAGGCCCAGCGAATGGCCCATCGTGACGATGGTCGAGGTGATCGCCTCGTCGTCCGCGTCGCGGGTCAGGTCGTCGATGAATTCCTTGTCGATCTTCAGCGTATCGATAGGCAGGCGTTTGAGGTAAACCAGCGAGGAATAACCGGTACCGAAGTCATCGATGGCCAGGCTCACACCCATGCGGCGGAGTTCGTTCAGCACGGCGGTCGTCTGCTCCGCGTTCTGCATCACCATGCTCTCGGTGAGCTCGAGTTCGATGCGGTCGGCCGGCAACTCCGTGGCTTCCAGCACACGCTTGAGGTAACCGACCAGGTTGCCGCGCAGCAGTTGCAGCACTGACACATTTACGCCAACGCAAATTTCAGTGAGGCCCTGCGTGCGCCAAGCCTTCAATTGCCGGCAGGCCTCGCCCAGCACCCACTCACCGATCGAAACGATCAGCCCACTTTCTTCGGCCAGCGGGATGAATACCGTCGGTGCTATCTCGCCCAGGTCTGCGCTGTTCCAGCGCAGCAGGGCCTCTACGCCGGTAATTCGGCCATCCACCAGCGACATGCGCGGCTGGTACACGAGTCGGAACTCACCGCGCTCCAGCGCCTTGCGCAGAGCCGAGATGATCGCCGCACGCTGGCGCGCTTCGGCATCCATCGTTTCGTTGTAGACCTGGTAAGTGTTGCGGCCCTCCGCCTTGGCCTGGTACATCGCGGTGTCGGCGTATTTCAGCAAGTCGGTCGGCACCAACGCGTGGTCGGGGTACAGGCTGATGCCGAGCGATGGCGTGATGCTTACATCGTGCCGCTCGTCCACTTCCAGGGGCGTGCTGAAGGCGTTGAGGATATCGCGCGCCATCCGCTCGACCGCCACCAGGCTTTCCACGTCTTCCAGCACCACAGTGAACTCGTCGCCACCCAGGCGCGCCACGGTATCGGAGGCGCTGACAGTGGCTTGCAGGCGTGCCGCAGCCGCCTTCAGTAACCGGTCGCCGGTTGCATGGCCCAGCGAATCGTTGATGTCCTTGAACCGGTCGAGGTCCAGGAACAGCACCGCCACCCGCGTTTCCTGCCGGCGCGCGCGGATGATGGCGCGGCCCAGTCGTTCCGACAGCAAGGCGCGATTGGGCAGGCCGGTCAGGGTGTCGTAGTTGGCCAGGTAGCGCAGTTCCTGCTCGGCGCGCTTCTTGTCGGTGATATCGTTGACCACTGCCACGAAATGGCTGCGCATGCCGAGCGAATCGCGCACTTCCGACATTTCGATCCAGCCCAGGAATTCCTCATCGTCCTTGCGCTGTTGCCACATTTCGCCTGCCCAGTGCCCGGTGCGTTCCAGGATGTCGCGCACGCGCCGGTAGAAGTCGGGGCTGTGCTGGCTGGAGTCGAGCAGGTTCGCGTTTTGTCCGGTCACTTCCTCTTCGCTGTAACCGGTGATTCTCGAGAAGGACGGATTCACCGAAATAAAGCAGAAATCAAGGTCGATCACCGCCACCGCTTCGCTCATGCTGCGCAAGACTTCCAAAGCGACCCGGCGCTCGCGTTCCGCGCGCCTGATGGCGGTGATGTCGCGCGCGGTGCCGGCCATCCGCAGCGGGCTGCCGGATTCATCGCGTTCCACTACCTTGCCGCGAGACCGCACCCATATCCAGTCGCCATTGGCGCCGCGGATGCGGTGCTCGGAATCGTAGATGTCGGCATGGCCGACGATGTGTTCCTGCAGCAGCTTCTGCACCCGCGGCAGGTCGTCTGGGTGCACCGAGTTGTTGCGCCACTCATCGGTGCTCATGGTTTCCAGCGAACCCTGGCCGAACAGCTGGTTGGCGCCGAGGCGGTACAGGCTGTTGTCCCGGATGTTCCAGTCCCAGAACTCATCGCCCGAACCCCAAAGCGCCAGGTTCAGCCGGGCCTCGCGTTCGCGGATCTGGCCCATCAGCAGGACTTCCTGCTCGCGGCGACGGCTTACCAGCCACCAGAACAGCCACGACAGCCCGACAGCCGCGATCAGCGCCACGATTTGCAGGTAGGGCAGGGTACCTTCCGCCACGCGCGACATCCTTCAAGGGTGATGGGCAGTGTAGGTTTGTGAAAGTCCGGCGACAAGGCGAACGCACCGGCTTGCTAGAATGGACCACCCCCTTGGCCGGCGCACCATGAATTCCATCGAACTGCCCGATTACGCCAACATCAGCGACCAGATCAATCGCATGCAGCTTGGCGTGGAAGCGTCTGAATTGCATGGTTCGCTGTGCGGCTACCTGTCCGGCGGCGCGCCGCCACCCGAGCGCGGCGACTGGCTGGGCACGGTGATGGCCGAGCCAGAATCGGTCGCCGTCGAGCCCGACAGCGCGTTGGATCGCATGTTCATCGCCACCGAACAACTGATCGAAGCGCCCGATTTCGGCTTCGACTTGCTGTTGCCCAATATCGATACGCCGGTGGTCGAGCGCGGCGACGCGCTGATGAGCTGGTGTCGTGGATTCCTGGGTGGCTTCGGCCTGTCGGCAGGCGCATCCCCACCCCTGTCGGAAGAATCGCAGGACGCGCTTGGCGACCTGGCGCGCATGGCAGCCAGCAACCTGGCCTACGACGATGAAGAAGCCGATGAACAGGCACTGGAAGAAGTCGCCGAGTTCGTGCGTGTCGCCGCCTTGTTGTTGCACAGCGACTGCGTGCTAGCGCCGCGCCACCGACGGTCTTTGAACTGAGGACGATTGCACGATGATCAAGGCCACGGAATTCGCCAGGCGACGCAAGCAGCTGATGCGCATGGCGGACGACGATTCCATCCTGATCCTCCCCGCCGGGCCGGAACGCATCCGCAGCAAGGACACCACCTTTGCGTACCGGCAGGACAGCGACTTCTGGTACCTGAGTGGGTTCGCCGAACCCGAAGCCGTGCTGGTGTTGGTGCCGGGTCGCAAGCACGGCGAAGCCCTGTTGTTCTGCCGCGAACGCAATCCCGACAAGGAAGCCTGGGACGGTCCGCGCGCCGGGCCCGAAGGTGCCATCGAAAGCTTCGGCATGGATGATGCCTATCCCATCACCGATCTGGACGACATCCTGCCCGGCCTTCTGGAAGGCCGCAGCCGCGTCTATTACCACTTTGGCCGCGACAAGGACTTTGACCTCACGCTGATCAGCTGGGTCAATCGCGTGCGCGCCATGTCGCGCCAGGGCGCGCAGTCGCCGCACGAGTTCATGGAACTCGGCCACCTGCTGCACGAACTGCGCCTGTTCAAGAGCCGCGACGAGATGCGCCTGATGCAGCGCGCTGCCGACGTCGCCTGCCAGGCGCAAGTAGCGGCCATGCTCGCCACGCGCCACGGTGCGCATGAGTTCGAAGTCGAGGCTGCGCTGCAATATGTATACCGGAAGAATGATTGCGTCGCCGCCTACGAGCCGATCGTTGGTGCCGGCGCCAACGGTTGCGTGCTGCATTACCGGGCCAACAACGCGCCCATGGCCAATGGCGACTTGCTGTTGGTCGATGCCGGTGCGGAATACGCCAACTACGCCTCCGACATCACCCGCACCTGGCCGGTCAGCGGCGAGTACTCGACCGAGCAGCGCGCGCTGTACCAGATCGTGCTTGATGCTCAAAATGCCGCGCTCGAAAAGGCCCACCCCGGAAAACACTGGATTGCCGGCCACGAAGCCGCCGTGGAAACACTCACCGAAGGCCTGCTGTCACTCGGCCTGCTGAAGGGCACACTGAAAAAGAACCTGGCGTCCGGCGATTACAAGCGCTTCTACATGCACAAGACCGGCCACTGGCTGGGCCTGGACGTGCACGACGTCGGTGAATACAAAGTCGCCGGCGATTTCCGCGAACTCGAGCCGGGCATGGTCTTCACCATCGAGCCAGGCATCTACATCGCGCCCGGCATGAAAGGCGTCCCCGGGAAATACCAAGGCATCGGTATCCGCATCGAAGACGACGTCCTCATCACCAAGGACGGCCACCGCGTCCTCACCAACGACGTCCCGCGCGAAATCGACGCCGTCGAATCGCTGCTCGCCACGCGCTAGCTTTCTGCGCGAACGATTGACGGCGCCGGGGGGCGGGTTCGCCCTGGTCGCCCCGGCGTAGCCGCTCCATGCGGACTCAGGGTCGACCGGCCGGCCATCCGTGGCCGGCCTCCTGTGCGAACCCACCCCCGTCACCGTCAAGCGTTCGTCATAGACCGACGAGCGTTTTTGAACGTCAACGTCGAAAATGCACGTCCGTTGAGAGACTTCGACTGCGCTGCAATCGGATCCGCCCTTCTTCGATCACACCACGTGCGTACACGACGCCCCCAGCCGCCGGGCACGAGTGTGGTGTGTTCGGCGAAGTGCATTCAAGCAACCGTCAATTGCTCGCTGCTTGCATGCATCTCACTCGATCCCCACATGCCGGTCTGCTCGCACCTCGAACTGCACGCTTGATCGTCGTCGACGTTGACCTTCGATAACACTCGATGGTGTCTGACGAACGTTTGGTGATGACGGGGGGACTGACTGCGCAGGAGGCCAGCCATGGATGGCCGGCCGGTCGACTCTGAGTCCGCAGGAGCGGCTACGCCGAGTCGACCAGCGGAGTCGGTTCCCCCGGCAGCGCCAAGCGTTCGCGACGAGACAACACGTCGCGAGAAATTACATATCGAACTTCTGGACTTCGAGCCCGCGTTCCTTGTAGGCCTTCCAGCGCGCCCGCAATGGCTCGCGGGCGGACTCGTCGGCCGGCACGACCTCCAGCACGCGGGCGAAATCGCCGATCACCGGTTCGTTGCGCAGATTGATCACCAGCGGTCGCATCGGCGGTTGCATTTCCGGCGGCACGATCAGCACCGGCGTGATGTCGTCGTCCTCGTCGGTGCCGGCAATCTGGTGCGGAATGTAGGCGTCGGGATCGAATTCCCATAGCAGTTCGTCAAGCACTTCGGCCTGCACGGCCGACGACACCAGTATCAGCAAGGGCTGGCCGCTGTCGTTGGCCTTGCGTGCGAGTTCGCACACCAGCAACAGCGGCTTCTCCAGGAAGCGCGGCTTCGCGATCAGGTAGAAATCGGCGCGCGCCATGGCGGGTTCAGCCGATGCCTGGGGTCAGGCGCAGCGGTCGATCAGCCACTGGCTCAGCAGGCCGACCGGGCGGCCATTGGCCATGCCCTTGCGGCCCTCGTCCCAAGACGTACCGGCGATATCCAGGTGCGCCCAGCGCTGGCCTTCGGTGAAGCGCGCCAGGAAGCAGCCGGCAGTAATCGCGCCTGCGCCCTTGCCGCCGATGTTGTACACATCGGCGAAGGCCGATTCGATCATCGTCTGGTATTCATCCCACAGCGGCAGGCGCCAGGCGCGGTCGAACACCATTTCGCCGGCACCGGACAATTCGGCGGCAAGGTCATCGTGCTTGCTCATCAATCCGTGCGCGTACTTTCCAAGCGCGACCACGCAGGCGCCGGTCAGGGTCGCGACATCCACCGTGGCCTGCGGTTCGAAGCGCTGCGTGTAGGTCAGCGCATCGCACAGCACCAGGCGGCCCTCGGCATCGGTATTGCCCACTTCAATGGTCTTGCCGCTCATCGAGGTAAGCACGTCGCTCGGGCGGTAGGCGTCGGCGTCGGGCATGTTCTCGACGGCGGCCACCACGGTCACCAGGTTCAGCGGCAGCTTCATGCGCGTGCAGGCCAGGAACGTGCCGATCACGCTGGCGGCGCCGAGCATGTCGAACTTCATTTCCTCGATGCCACCCTGGACCTTTAGGTTGATGCCGCCGGTGTCGAAGGTAATGCCCTTGCCGACCAGCGCGAACGGCTTGGCATCGCCCGCGCCGGTGTAGCGCAACACGATCAGTCGCGACGGATTTGCCGAGCCGCGGCCGACCGCGAGCAAGGAGCCCATGCCAAGTTTTTCCATCTCGGCGCGCTCGAGCACTTCGCAGCTCACCTCGTCGAACTGCGTGGCAAGCTTGATGCTTTGCTCGGCGAGATAACCGGGGTTGCACACGTTCGGCGGCAAGTTGCCCAGCTCGCGCGAGAGTTGCACGCCGGCGGCGATGGCGACGCCACGCTGTAGCTGGGTGCCGTGGGCCGGGTCACCGGCCAGCACGATGGACGCCAGCGTCACCTCGGCGGGCTTGGTGCGCGTGGCGGTGTATTCATAGGCGGCGTTGTCGGCGGTGATGACGGCCTGGCGGATATTCCATCCGGCATCACGGTCCTTCACGTCCAGCTCGGTCAGCGTGATGGTGGCGGTCTTCACCGGGCCGGTGCGCAGCGCGCGCACCGCATCGGCGATGGCCTTGAGGTACTGCGGCACGCCGAATTTGGCGCGATCACCCAGGCCAATCACCAGTACGCGTGGGCTGGCTACGCCCGGCAGGTCTTGCAGCAGGGTCGTGCGACCGGTCTTGCCCGGCAGGTCGCCGCGCGTGGCCAGGGTGGCCAGGCGGCCGCCAGAGGCCTCGTCCACGGCCTTTGCGGCGGGGCTGAGGCTGCTGTCGGCATAGATCCCGACTACCAGGCAATCGGTCTGGAAGGTGGCCGGTGCTACCGGGTTCATCTGAAATTCGAGGGCCATGCGTCTAATTCCGTACAATTGGGGGACAGGCGGGGCTGAACAGCACCGCGTCAGACCCGACAGTGTAATTCAAGCGACCCCCCTGCGATGTCAAAGCGACCTGCATGCTCCTGATCGAAAGGCACCTCACCCGGCAATTCGCCGAAAGCGTGTTCGCCGTCGCGGTCGTGCTGCTGCTGGTCACGCTGGGCGCGCTGTTTGCCGACCTCATCTCCGAAATCGCCAAGGGCAAGGTGCCCGCGGGCCTGCTGCTGTCGCAGTTGGGCTTGCGCTCGATCCGCTTCCTCACCCTGGTGTTGCCGCTCGCCCTGTTCCTGGGCCTGCTCATCTCCATCAGCCGCATGTACGCAGAAAGCGAGATGGCCGTGCTTGCCTCGGTCGGCATCGGCCCGCAGCGGCTCTGGAAGCCATTATTGCTGGTCAGCTTGCCGATCATGCTGGTGGTCGGCCTGGCCTCGCTGTGGCTGGCGCCGTTGTCGGCATCGCGCGCGAAGGAAATGATCGAGGCCGCCAACCGCTCATTCCTGATCGCCGGTCTCGAACCCGGTCGTTTCGTCGAGTTGCCGGGCAGGGGCGGCGTGCTCTATGTCACTGAACTCACGCCCGACGGCACGCGCTTCAAGCAGTTGTTCGTGCAGCGCGAGAACGAAGGCCGCCTGGACATCATCACCGCGCACGAAGGCAGCCTCAAGCTGATCGGCGATACCGAACGCTATCTGCGCCTGAAGGATGGCTTCCGCGTGGAAGGCGCGATCGGCTCGCGTGATTTCCGCATGATGCGATTCCAAATCAACGATGTACGCGTGCCCGATCGTGAAAGCGACAACAAGGCTGACGACCTGGCCGCCGATTCCACCGTGGGACTCATCCGGTCCGGCAAATCGCTCGCCATTGCGGAAGTGAACTGGCGACTGGCGATGCCGCTGTTCGTCGGCATCCTGGCCGTATTCGCGATGCCGCTGGCTCGCAGCGAGCCGCGCCAGCCGCAGTACGGGCTGATTCTTTTTGCCTTGCTGGTATACCTGGTCGGCATGATCCTGCTGCTGCTCGGCACCAACCTGATTGGCAGCGGCAAGATGCCGTCCTGGCTGGGGCTGTGGTGGGTGCACCTGCCGATGCTGGCTTTTGCGTTCTGGCTGTTCCTGCGCGATGGGTCGTTGCCCAAGCCTGCGAAGGTGCAGAAATGACCTTGTTCCCGCGGCGGCTCGCCGGTTACCTTGCGAAAAGCGTGCTGCTATCCACGCTGGCCGCTTGGGCGGTGTTACTTGGCTTCACTTCCATCATCGATTTCGTCACTGAACTTCGCGACGTCGGCAAGGAAAGCTACACGCTCAGCCACGCCGTGCTGTACATGTTGCTGACCACGCCGCGGCGGCTTTACGAATTGTTCCCGACCATCGCCGTCATCGGCAGCCTGCTCGGCCTGGGCGGCCTGGCCGCCCGTTCAGAACTCACTGTCATGCGTGCGATCGGCCTGTCCAAGCTGCAGATGGGCTTGGCTGCGTTGATTCCCTTGCTGCTGCTCACCGGCCTGATGGTCGTCAACATCGAAACGCTGGGTCCGGCGGGCGAACAATATGCTCAGGAACTTGCCAACAGCAAGTCGCGGCAATTGATCATGGCGCGCTATTCCGGACTGTGGGCACGCGAGGGCGACTTGTTCCTCAATGCACGCGGCAACAGCGCCCCGCACACCGACGAAAACGGCCAGAGCTGGGTCGAACTCGAGGACGTGCGCCTGTACCAGTTCGACGACAAGGGCAAACTGTTGTCACTGGCACATGCGCGCACTGCCATTCACCGCAAGGATGGCTGGACCTTGAGCGATGTCGAGCGCACCTGGTTCGACCAGCGCTCGGTGCGCGTGGAAAAGATCCCGAGCGAACGCTGGGCTACCGAGCTCGATGACAGCACGATCGCCGCGCAGCTTGCGCGACCGCGCTATCTCAGCAGTGCCGAGCTGCGCAGCAACATCAGCTACCTGCGCCGCAACCAGCTCGACTCGCTCAAGTTCGAAAGTGCTTATTGGGCGCGCTGGTTCTATCCCTTCAACGTCATCGTGCTGTGCCTGGCGACCTTGCCCTTTGCTTTCGGCTCGCTGCGCAGCGGCGGCTTTGGCAAGCGCCTGTTCATCGGCATCCTGATCGGCATCGGTGCCTTGCTGGTCCAGCGCATGTTCGTCGGCCTGGCCGACGTGTATCGCTTCGACGTGCGCTGGGCCTACCTGATGCCGCCGCTGATCATCCTGGGCGTGTGCTGGGGCTGGCTGGCGAAACGGATCTAGCCGGCGACCTTGGCCGGCGCCTGCAAGCGGACGAAGATCGTTCCCGCTGCCAGGTCGTGCAAGCCACGACGCTCGGCATCCGCCAGCGTCCACAACAGGCAGATACCCGGCGTCAGCCAGGCGACGAGATAGCGCAGCCACAATGCGCCCCAGCTGGCGGGTTTCCCGTTTGCGGCCAGCACCATCAGACGCCATGGCCGCATGCCGACCGTCTGCCCACCGCGTCGCCACGATGTCGTGAAGTACGCGCCGGCCAGCAGCCACATCACCGCGAGTTCCAACACGCCCAGGCCCGGCGACTGCTCGACGGTGCGGCCGCCGTTCATCCACAGGAAGACCGCGCTGGTAATCATCACCAGCGGAATCATCGGCAGGCAGTCGTAAGTCAGCGCCAACACGCGCCAGCCCAGCGCTGCGGGTTGCGCGACGGGTCGCGCGGTTGCTTCCGGGAATTTGTCCATGCGACAAGGATAGCCGGGGCAGGGGTGCATCGTTAAGCTGCAGGCATGAGTCCCACCACGCCCAGCCGTCGCCGGCAGGAAAGCCTGGCTTTGCCCGAGGCATCGCCTGCCGATGTCGCGCTGATTGCGGCCTGGCTGGAACGGGCGTGGGCCGAGCAGGGCCTGGCGCGGCAGACCCTGGATTCCTATCGCCGCGACCTGGAAGGGCTCGCGCGCTGGTTGCGCGGGCAGGGCAGGCCCCTTCTGGAAGTCCAGCGCGAACACCTGTTCGCCTATTTGGCGGAACGCAGCCGACGGCAATATGCCACGCGCAGCAACGCGCGCCTGCTGTCGTCCTTGCGCGGCTTCTATGCGCAGCAGCTCCGGCTCGGCGCCATCAAGGAAGATCCGACCGCTTTGCTGGAGGCCCCGAAGCTTGGCCGTTCATTACCCAAGGCGCTGTCTGAAAGCGAGGTCGAGGCCCTGCTGCAAGCGCCCGACGTGAGCACGCCCGCGGGCCTGCGCAGTCGCGCCATGGTCGAGGTGATGTATGCCGCGGGTTTGCGCGTCAGCGAGTTGGTCAATCTTCCAGCCGTGGCGGTAAATCTTCGCCAGGGCGTGTTGCGGGTAATGGGCAAGGGCAGCAAGGAGCGCCTGGTGCCGATCGGCGAAGAGGCACAGCACTGGCTGGAAAAATATCTTGATGAGGCGCGTCCTTTACTGGCCGGCAAACGAAACGTCGCCCCCTTGTTTCTGGACGGGAATGGCGAGGTGCTCAGCCGCCAGCAATTCTGGAACACCGTGAAGAAACTTGCCGTCGATGCCGGCATCGAATCGAAACGGGTCAGCCCACATGGCCTGCGTCACAGTTTTGCAACGCACCTGCTTAACCACGGCGCCGACCTGCGCGTGCTGCAGATGCTGCTCGGCCACGCCAGCCTGTCCACTACCCAGATCTATACCCTGGTGGCGCGCGAAGGCCTCAAGCGCCTGCACCAGCAACACCATCCGCGGGGATAGTTGCCCGGCCCCGGCGACAGGTCTAGCCTAGGCGGCATGAAGACAATCCTGAGCAAGTCCCTGGTCCCGGCCTTGGCCGGAATTCTGCTGCTGGTCGCCGCGCCAATAGCACTCGCTGGCGGCGCGGTCGCCCTCGACGGCGTCAACGACCATGTCACCTTCGGTCCCGCGCACACGCTCGGTGCGTCCACCGTCACCCTCGAAACCTGGTTCAAGCGCAGCGCCGCTGGCGTGGCCACCAGTACCGGCAGCGGCGGCGTCAGCGCCGTGCCCCTGGTCACCAAGGGTCGGTCGGAGGGCGACAACAGCAATGTGGACATGAATTATTTCCTCGGCATCCGTGGCACGGACAACGTGCTGGTCGCCGATTTCGAGGAAGGCGCGGGCGGTGCATCGCCCGGCCTCAACCACCCGATCGCCGGCGTCACGCCACTGGCCATTGGCGTGTGGTATCACGCCGCCGCCACTTACGACGGCAGCAAGTGGCAGTTGTTCCTCAATGGCGTGCTGGAAGCCGATCTGGTGGTCGGCCGGCCACTGCGCAACGACAGCATCCAGCACGCCGCGCTCGGCACCGCGATCAATTCGACCGGCGTCGCTTCCGGCTATTTCGCCGGCACGCTTGATGAAGTGCGGATCTGGAATGTCGCGCGCAGCGCCGCGCAGATCCTCGCCGGCCGAGATGTCGACATCAGCAGCGCCGCTGGCCTTATTGGCCGTTGGGGTCTGGATGAAACCAGCGGAACCTCCGCCGCCGACACGTCCGGAAGCAACGTCACTGGCACACTGGTCAACGGCCCGCTTTGGGTTGGCGACCGCCAGTCCGTCAGCCAGCCGATCGTTACCCGCGGCCCCTACCTGCAGGTCGGCACCGCCACCAGCATCATCGTGCGCTGGCGCACCGACACCGCTACCGACAGCCGCGTGCGCTTTGGCACCAGCGCCGGCTCGCTCACGTCCTCCGCGGGCAACGCTACCCTAAGCACAGAACACGAAGTGATGGTCTCGGGTCTTGCGCCAGTGATGCGCTACTACTATTCCGTTGGCAGCAGCACCGCCACCCTGGCCAGCGGCGCTGACTTCAGCTTCTACACCGCACCGCCCATTGGCACCGCGCAACCCACGCGTGTATGGGTACTGGGCGATTCCGGCACCAAAGGTTCGATCGCCGCGGGAGTGCGCGATGGTTACACGGCGTTTGGCGCCGGCCGCTATACCGATGTCTGGCTGATGCTCGGCGACAACGCTTACGACAACGGCACCGATGCCGAATTCCAGGCCGCCGTATTCAACATGTATCCGTCCTACCTGCGCCAGGTGCCGCTGTGGTCAACCATCGGCAACCACGACACCGCGCAGAGCACCAATCCGTCGCTGTCGATTCCGTACTTCCAGATTTTCAACAGCCCGACCGACGGGTCTGCGGGCGGCGTGCCTTCGGGTACCGAGCGTTACTACTCCTTCGACTACGGGCGCATCCATTTCATCTCGCTCGATTCCATGACCTCCAGCCGCGCGCCGGGCAGCCCGATGCTTACGTGGCTGGAAGCGGACCTCGGTTCGACCACGCAGGACTGGATCATCGCGTTCTTCCACCATCCGCCCTACACCAAGGGTTCGCACAACTCCGACACCGAATCGCAACTCATCGAGATGCGCGGCAACGTGCTGCCGATCCTGGAAGCGGGTGGCGTGGACCTGGTGCTCACCGGCCATAGCCACAGCTACGAGCGCAGCTTCTTCATCAACGGCCACTACGGTCTGTCCGGTACCTTCACCAATGCAATGAAGGTGGAGGCCGGATCGGGCCGGGAAAACGAAACGGGTGGCGCCTACGACAAGCCCGCCGATCTGGTGGCGAACGCGGGCGCGGTTTACGTCGTCGCCGGCAATGGCGGTCACGTCACCAACTGGGTTGGCGGCAGCACGGCGGAATTCAACCCGGCGCCGCACCCGGCGATGTATCGCTCGGTCCTGCATGTCGGGTCGCTGGTGCTGGACGTTGACGGCAACCGGCTTGATGCGAAGATGATTCGCGAAACTGGCGCCGTGGACGATTACTTCACGTTGATCAAGACACCAACGCAGCCCCAGGTTCCGCTGGCGCCGGCGTCGCTGTCGGCAACGGCAGGAAACGCGCAGGTCGCGCTTTCCTGGGCGGCCAGCAGCGGTGCAACCAGTTACAGCGTGAAGCGCTCCACCAGCAATGGCGGCCCGTATTCACTGCTGGCATCGGGTCTGGCGACGACCGCGTATACCGATTCCACGGCAAGTAACGGCAGCACTTATTACTACGTGGTCAGCGCCAGCAACAGCGCTGGCGAGAGCCTCAATTCCAGCCAGGCCAGTGCGACGCCGGTGGCGCCGCCTGCCGTTCCCGCCGCGCCGACCGGACTCACTGCCAGTACGATTTCGAGGACCCAGATAAATCTGTCATGGGTTGACCAATCAAACAATGAATCGGGTTTCCGCATCGAACGATCCACCCTCATTGGCAGCGGTTATAAGGTTATCGCCACCGTGGCTGCGAATGTCACCAGCTATGCCAACACAGGCCTGAAAGCCAGGAAGTCCTATTACTATCGGGTGCGCGCCTACAACGGCAGTGGTGACTCCACCTACTCGAACACCGCCACGGCCAAGACACTGAAGTGACCGTGACAGCTTGGGATCGGCCCAGCCCTCCAAGGCCCGGCCGTCGCCTGGTCCTCGCCTGCCTGCTGATGGCTGCCCTTGCGCCGCCGATCGCAGTGGCGCACGGCGACCTGCACGAGCAGATCGTCGCCATCAGCCAGCGCATCAAGGCCGACCCGTCCAACGCCGAACTTGTTGTGCGGCGTGCCGAGTTGTATCGCGAACACGAACAATGGCCGCAGGCCGAAGCCGATTACGATCGAGCCGGAAAGCTGGCGCCCGACCAGCCTGTAGTCAATCTGGGACGGGGAAAGTTGTACCTTGCCATGGGCAAGCTCGCTGCCGCCCGCGCAGCGCTCGACCGCGTGTTGGCAGCGCAGCCCACCCACGTCGATGCACTGGTTACCCGGGCGCAGGTTTTGCAGGCGCAGGGCGAACACCTCGCCGCGGCCACTGACTACGCGCAGGCGATTGCGAATGCCTCGGTGCCGGAACCGGACTTCTATCTTGGGCGCGCACGGTCACTCTCGGCCGCGCAACCTGCGCGCGATGACGAGGCACTCGCCAGCCTGGATGAGGGCATGGCGCGACTTGGCAAGCTGCCGACACTGTCGCTTGCAGCCATTGAACTGCAGGCTCGGCGTGGCGAGTTCGATGATGCACTGCAAAGGCTCGACAGGCTGCGCGAAGCACAGCCGCGCCAGGAAGCCTGGCTGGAGCGTCGTGGCGACATCCTGATAGCCGCGCAGCGGCCCGATCAGGCGATGCAAGCGTGGCGGGATTCCCTGGCCGCGCTGGAGGCCCTGCCGCCGCGATTGCGCGGCACCGGCGCCATGCTCGAGTTGCGCAAGCGACTTACGCAGCGACTCCAAACAGCGAGCCCACGCCCGCAGTAATCGCCATGGCCAGTGCGCCCCAGAAGCCCATTCGCAGCGCGCCCGCCGCCATCCCTGCGCCGCCCGTTCGAGC